>CAYSEU010000078.1:0-1505 GCA_964430365.1 uncultured Candidatus Saccharibacteria bacterium | reverse complement strand
CTCAATATTCTCCTCTATTACTTCCATATATCCATTTAATTGAGTCTTAATACTTTTCTTTTGAGGAAGTAACTCTTCCTTTTTAAAAAGATTATTCAACAGTTCATAGTAGTTTCTAATAACTGTCATAGGCGTTCTTAGCTCATGCCCCATTATATCTATCATATCGTGTTCCTTTCTCCTTGCTTCATTCAACTGCAGTACTTTTTTCTTAAGCTCTCTTGTTTGTTCCTCTACCTTTTTACTCAGAGTTTGATTAAAACTTGCAACTTCTTTATAGAGAATTGCTCTACCCATAGCTACACTAGCATTTGCTATTATACTCTCAAGAAAATCTATATCTTCAACAGATAAAGGATCACCGTTTTTCTTTTTACCGATGATAATAATCCCATTCAATTGAACTTTCCTATTAAGAGGCAATATTGCAGATATTTCCTCTTTCTCCATACACCCTATTATTCTGCCTAATCTTCCTTTGGGGTCAGTATCATTCATTTCTTTTACTTTCTTTACCTCCTCTAGTACAAGTACTGGATCACTTCCAATGTCTTTCCAATAATGAATAACTTGAAGCAAGTCTCGAACTCCTTCCAATTTAAAATTCAACAATCTTTTGTATATAATCTGACTACTCTCTTTATCAAAAAGTAAGATACCAATACTTCCCAGTCCCAAGTATTTCTTTACAGTGTTAATTACATATACCGCAATCTTATCCATATCTAATTCTGTACTTGTTCGTTTAAGAAACTTACTAAGCATCTCTTGAGGATGTATCTTTTCATATACAAAATTTTCCTCAATCAATTTCCTAATCTTTTCAATAAACTTAAGCATCAACCAAGCGAATATTGGGAATACAATAACTGAAAGTAATATAGTATTACCACTAAATATGGAATCAAAAAAAGTAGTTCCTATCAGTGCAAAGCCAAAGAAAAAAAGGAAAAGGAAAAGAGATAAACATATGTAAAAGATTATCTTCCCAAGTAAAAACCTTATACCCAAGAATCTGTGCTTTACAATTGAAAAGAAAGTAAACCCTATAAATATGACCAGAAATCCTGGTCCATAATTAGAAAGAGAAAAGATTTTAAAAACGATTGGTAATAACAAATTTGTCACCATCGCCCCTATTGCAGAGACTACTATTCCTAGCAGAAGATACTGTAATTGGATTTTCTCTAAACCACTTGATCCCTTATATTTTCTAATTAATAGGAAGATGAAAAGAAGGAAGAAGAGAACAAAATGTAGTAGGTAGAGATATATTCCATTCCCGAATTCAATACTTGAGTAGCTATTCTCAATTACTACGCTCTTAACAACGTAATTAGATATATCTACTATTAATACAACGAATGTAAATATTGTACTAATTAAATACCATAATTTGTTCAAACTCTCTTTAGAATTGGGATATACAGATGCAAAAAGAAAAAGTAACCATACTAATAAAGATGTTGATATGAAAATTAACCTGTTAAAAAGAATTACCAAGT
>CAYSEU010000077.1:0-1708 GCA_964430365.1 uncultured Candidatus Saccharibacteria bacterium | reverse complement strand
GAATTGAGCCTCCAAGTACAACAAAAATGTTTAGTAAATCTACAAAGAACATAGAAATACTATTTTCTTTCAATATCTTTCTATATCCAGAATTAAAATACTCGTAAAAATCCTTTATTTTTTTGTCCAAAAATTTAAAACCTCCGACTAGAGAAACCTCATCCATAGTATCGGGATTTGATAAAAGAGCAGAAAGATTCCATGATCTTCTAATCTCTTGTGTATGTTTATCAAGCTTACTCCAAATAAAAACCTTGTGAAGGTAATGAGAACTTAGTAAATATAATAGAACTCCTACAAAAAGGACAGAAATAGCTACATACGGAGAAAAAGACAAAACTATAAATACTGAAATAATAACCTGTATGAGAGAAGAAAAAAGATTAACAAGTGAGGAATTCAACTGTGGTATATTCCATTTCCAATCCTGTACTAAGGAATGTTTATTAGATATTTCCGGTAATTGGTTCGTTTGTATACCTAAAGAGTTGATTTTCTCATATTCAAGTTGAAAGATAAATGAAGATGATAATTTACTTCTATATTTATTAATAAAAACACCTAAATTTGATGCTGCGATGGTAAATAACTGTACCACTCCCATTAAGAAAATTAACGGTAATATCTTTTCTATACTTTTTTCTTCAGATTCAATAAGTTTTAATAATGTATCAATTACTCTCGCTAGTATATAAGTACTAATAAGAGAATTTAAACGCATATATATCCTTACTGCAAATTCACCAATCGTAAGAAAGGGAGACATCTGCCAGTTTAATTTCAAAGCCCAAAGGGAAATCCTAAAAGAGTCCTTAATAGAAATTTTTTCTTTTTTAAGCATATATTTAAAGCTTAATTAAACCTCATATTCTAGCAAATAGAATAGGGATGTTTCAATATTGTGAACACTTTTTTTTTAATGTATAATGTACTATAGATTTAGATACTTTTTCCTCTCATTTTCATCCATTTTCTCTATAGAATATCTTAATGTAGTTCTAGACATACTCCTAATATTTTCATCTAAAAACTTTCTTAAAACATCTATATTCTTCTTCCCAACCTCTCTTAACATCCATCCTACTGCTTTTTGTATTAAATCAGAAGTATCTTCTAGTAATATCTTCGATATATTTAATGTATCCTCATACATACCTCTTTTAATCATTACATATGTACTTACAATAGATATTCTTCTCTCCCACATATTCTTACTTTTTACTAAGGTATACAGTATATCTTTTTCTAAAATACCCTCTACAATACCCATACCAAGTATCTTGTAACAGCTTAAATCTACAATATTCCAGTTATTTACTCCCTTGAGATTGTTTAAATAGAAGGAAATAATTTCTTCTTTCTCTTTTTTAGATGCTTTCTCATATTTATAAGTAAGTATAAGGTACCCTGTTAATCTAACCTCATGTATAGAGGATTGTACTAATTCTTTAACTTCATCTAAAGAGATCTCTTTGTAATATCTCTTAGATATATTTCTAATATTAGGTACTGTAATACCCCAAAATATATCACCCTCTCCATACTCCCCTTTTCCAGTCTTAAAGAATCTAGCAAAGATTTCTTTCTTTTCCCTATCAATACATTTCTCTAACTCTTTAACTACTTTTTTATCAATATTCATATATAATAGGGGGAATTAAAATATATTAAGTATGTCTAAAATATTAATAATTGGTACTGGCTATAT
>CAYSEU010000076.1:0-1784 GCA_964430365.1 uncultured Candidatus Saccharibacteria bacterium | reverse complement strand
TTAAACATTTTGAATTGTAATTACCAGATGTAATTACTCTTTGTAAAAAGTCTCTCCCCTTGAAAATTCCACTCTCTAGATATTTAACCGCATAGCTTGTATACCCACCCCCATTATTACTCTCTTGCCCTATCCATGGTAAAAAAAGTGTAGGATATGTATTTCCATTTATCTTTTTATGAAATACCTCTGGATTAGAGTTCATAGAAACATCAAAAAACCTCTTTTCTTTTTTATTCACTATCTTAAAATCAGCCCCCCTTACATCCTCATCCCCTGTACAAGCTTTACAATATACACCGTTCTGTTTACACGCATTAAGAAAAAATACCTCCGCTAATATCCCCTGGGGAAGATAATTAATATCTCTGCTTGTGAGTGGATAAAATTCGTTAATATAAAAGAGGCTCTCTTCATATCTATCTTTATACCACCCCTTATTACTACTGTACAATCTATACTCTACTAACTCCTGAACCTCGTGCTTAATATCATTCCAATTTCTGACTAGGGATTCTTGCTCTGTTACTTCTTTTTCAAAAGTAGGTATATATGTATCTAACAAGACATATTCAAGTCAAGGTTATTAATCATCTTAGTTGATATAATATGGGGAGGTCAAGTATTAAATTTTTAAATATATTAATATGGCTAAGAAAGGGAGAATATATAGGTGTTCTGTATGCGGAAATATTATAGAGGTACTACAGGAAGGTGTAGGAACATTAGTATGTTGTAATCAAAATATGGAAATGCTTGAAGAGAAAGAACAGGACCAAGGATTAGAGAAGCATGTACCTCAAATTAAAATAGATAGTGATCTTGCTACTGTAACTGTAGGTAATGTATTACATCCCATGGGAGATTCCCACTATATCCAATTTATACAATTAATTGTAGATGGTAATACTCAAACTAAATATCTTCAACCAAATGAACAACCAATTGCTGAGTTTAAATTACCTAAGGAATACAAAAATATTACAGCAAGAGAATACTGTAATCTCCATGGACTATGGAGATCTAAGTAGAGATATTTTTAAAAAAATATCTGGATAGCAAAGTAACCTATTGTAGCTAAGAGGGCAACAATTATCACTATTAAAACAATAACTACTGCACTACCACCCTTACCCTTTTCAGGTTCTTGCTCAAGTGTATTTACTACATCCATATTACTCTGCACTGGTAATACCTCTTCAGTAGTAGGAGCAACTGATGGTAATGGCTCAGATAGGTTTTGAGAAAAATTAGAAGCAGGTGGAGTGGATGGCATTTCAGAAGGTGAAGATGATACCGTATTCATATCTATTGTATCTGGTGTAATACTCTCTGTTGGCTGGGGAGTTGCTACTACATCTGGAGTGATACTCTTACCCATTAAAGGAGATGAAGGTACAGTATTCATATCTATTGTATCGGGTGTGATACTTTCTGTCGGTTGGGGACTTTCTACTACTGGAGTGGGAACACTCTGTTCTACTGGAGGTACATCTGTAACCCCCGGAATACTATTTAAATCCACCTCTTCTACAGGAGGGGTATTATCTACAGGATTCGCAGGAGTAGGTTGCATTGAGTTATAGTCATTACTAACAGGAGGAACACCATTTAAATCATTAATGTTCATACCTGTATTATTATTATTGTCATCCACGGCAGTTTTTCAAAAAAAATTATTTCCTTATTTAATATATCAGAAAGTTCTAGCACTCTTCAACAAGTTTAAGAGTAAATTACTATCACTCTCCTTTGCAATTCTTGGAATTAAATCTTTCTCCATT
>CAYSEU010000075.1:0-1851 GCA_964430365.1 uncultured Candidatus Saccharibacteria bacterium | reverse complement strand
TTCCCTCCATTTGAGCAAAAGAGAGATTAAAACTAAGTAGAAGTATTAAGAGTGTAAGTAATGATTTTTTCATTTTAAGACTCTCCTTATTGCTATTTTATATATTTTATATGCTCTTTCTGTCTCACTAGAAGATATATCTGCATCCTCATGTACTATTTCATTTCTTTTTTTATGTATATCCCATATTTCTTGGTACTCTCTTTTGTTAAAGAGTTTTCTGCTATATTTTAGATTATCGCTAAAAGTACTATCGTTATTGTATCTTAAATTAAGAGCTCTCCCAAGTAGGTTATCTAATTTAATTATTGCATCTCTTCTAGCATATACTTCATTGCTATCTAACTGTCTTCTTACATCTTCTAATTTTTCATATATTTTTTCTTTCTTCCTCTCAGGCACTTTCTTACTATTAATGTATGCAACAAGAAAGAGTAAACAAATTAGTAAAAGGATGATGAGTGTAATTACTGTTTGGCTATCCATTCTTTATTTTAACTCTTTTTGAAATAAAGTAGAGGGGTATTAGAAAGAAGATGAATATTGTAACTGATACTAGTTTAGTAAGTATATCAAGATTCCTGTTATCTTCAACTATTTCAATACTATCTTCTACCAATTTGTCCTCTATCTTTTGAGTCCCACTTAGGGCATTTACTACTGCAAAGATTTCTTCCCCTATCTCTTTGGAAGGGATATTAAATTTAATTTGATGTGATTGGTTAGGTAGTAAAATATTCTGACTATTGTTTTCAATGTAGTCTATATATTGAGTTAAATCAGGGTTAGACTTGGAGATTGTAAAGAGGTCTAATACAGTATTTCCAATATTAGTAATCCCTATTGATCCTTTAAAATATGGATTAGAGATTTTAAATGGTTCAAATATGAAATCTAAATCAAAGTCATGTATTACCTCTGGTGTATCGTTCACTTTCTCTATTTTAAAATCATTTTCTGTAAAGTAAGAGAGTTTAGGAGTATTAGGATTACTGTATCTATAGATCAATGATATATGGTCATGCATATCTCTTTGCCAAAGAGATGTAGAGGAGTAATCCTCTAAGAAGGGGTCTACAGGTATCCAATCATTTTTCTGATAGTCAAAATATTCTGCCCAGTAATGATACATTCCATCAGGATGGTAATTAGAGATATCTGAGACATACCCTATTACCAATCTAGAGGGAATACTGTACTGTCTATATATTGATATTATTGCATCAGCATATGCTTCACTAGTTGAGTTTGTTTGTTTAAGTAGTACTTCTTGTCCTGTTAATCTCTCAGAGCCTGTAAGGGAGCCTAATGTAAGTGTATTTGGTTTTAGATTTTCTACTACGTATTGGTATATGGATTTATACAGTATTTCTTTTTTTTCATTATCTAACTCATTAACATCAGAGAAGGTATCTGAGATTTCTAACCCATACTCTTGTACATATCTATTTATATTTCTTATTAAAGATATATCAGTTATCTTCCAAATCGAATTCTTTTCTATACTGTATGAAGATTGGAATGGATATTTACTTTTTTTCATTAATATATACCCATTTATGGTAACATCCATATTACTCTGTGGCGCTACACTGTATTGTAATATATAATTTCCATCAATATCCTTATATGCTTTCTCAGGCATTGGTTCTATCTCATCGACTAAAAGATGTTGTCTACTGTTATTGAGTGGGAGGGATATCTCGGAGAGTATCATCTCATTTCCAGTATTTACTAAATTTCTGTCTATTGTATATCTGTATATCACTCCTTGACCTAGTATCATTTTAACAGTATTTGTATTTGGTATAGAGGTTACTACCTCCGTATTATTAGCAATTTGTCTGATAC
>CAYSEU010000074.1:0-1893 GCA_964430365.1 uncultured Candidatus Saccharibacteria bacterium | reverse complement strand
TTTACTTGTTTGTTCCAGACTCATATGTCCCGCCATTTTCAATATGTTCCTACAAGACCTGTCCACTATCTTTTAAAACCCTTATGGGGATTGAGTTATTTTGACTCTAAAAAGTGAATTTCTCAAAAGTAAGGCCTGGTGGATGAAAAGGATCAAAAAAGAGATGTTTTTAAGATTTCTTGGTTCGAAGTAAGAATCTTGATATAGTACGAAATCTATTCTATTGAAAGACCCACATCCTCTTGAGTAACGCCTAACTCTTTATGAAGATATTCATAAACAGTATCAGCCTGATCTCTGGGGAATGTAGCTACAACTTCATCTGGATATATACAATCCGGAACTAAGTATTCCTCTTCATTCATACCGAAATGATTCCCTGTATTACTATTAATAACATACTCTATTGGAATTTTAACTACATATATTTGGTATGTCTTTTGTTCTTCTTTATCAGGAATGTTACCAGTACCTGCTATAGCACAAGGGAGATTGGTTGTAGTAGATATAAATGAAGATCCCCCTACTGCACTTTGTTTGTAAGCTAATTCATCTGCAATATTTTCATAAGAAGGTTTTGCTGTTTTTAGATAAGCCTCGTTACCGTAAAGGAAATATCCTGTTTCTTCAGAAGAATGTAATTCTTCGGTAAGTTGATGTGCTGTTTTCTTTGCATAACCATATGGTCTAGAATAGAAACCTTTCTTCTCTAGATTAGGGTAGTCTCCTCTCAAAAGGTACATAGAACCATCCTTTATAAATTTCGAGTCTAGATTAACTTTCCATTTATCAAATTTCAGCTCTGAAATTTTAGTTCTATCAGGATAATTATACTTATTTAATAATTCCCTTGGTGAATCTTGAAAAGCATATGGAGTTTGTCTGTCTACAAGACTCATTAATTCTGGAATTTTTTGTGTCTCTTTCCACTCATTCCAAACTTTAGCTATTCGGGATTTCTGCTCTACGATATTTTTAACTGGATCTTGGCTTGAACTGTCTGTTGGAAGTTTAATATTGTTATCTTTTCGATTTTCTTCACCTAGCATAGTAATTAATAATATCTTAGTACTAGTAATTTGTGAACTCCTTCTTATACTGTCTCTTTTACCTCATTCTCTATCTCCTCTACCAAACCTCTTACTTCTTCATACTCAATATCTCCTCTACTACCATATGTTTTTATTCTTAAGTATTCTCCCCATACCCTTTTTCTACCAAAATCAAATGTGTGCCAATTCTCTCTTGATATTTCTTTCTCTGTATCATTATACTTAGTGTTAAATGTCCTTTGTAATATATATGCTTTTGGAAAGAACTTTCTTAAAGTTAAGTATCCTCTACCAGCGGCATGGGATTTGAATATGAATAAGAGGGTTTTACAATCTCTAAATTCTGAATTTTTTAAAGTCTCTGTTACATTAGCTAATGTATTAGTTGATTCCCTTTCAACAAATACTTTAAGATCTTCATACCTATCTAAATCTAAAGCCCCAAGAATAGTATCTGCTTCTGTTAACTCTGTTTTAATTCCTAACTCTTCAGTTAAATGTTGAGGTGTAACACCTCCAGTAATAAATATTTTATTAGAAATCTGTTTCGAAAGGATATTTGTTAAGAGTTTAACGAGTTTATCTATCCCCATTATTGATGAATATACGAAAATACCATCTACCTTCTCTAAGTCATCATCTTTTCTAAAACATAGGTCTGTAATTAACTGAATTGCTTTTTCATTTAGCTTAGGAGGTATTGGGTTTCGTTCTATTTCCATAGTAATTGAATTATACACAATAACTAATTCTTTTTATACTCTCTTTTGTCTTATTCTCATTTTACATAGGTTCCAGACGTGTATGTCCCGCCATTTTCAACATGTTCCAACAAGACCCG
>CAYSEU010000073.1:0-2018 GCA_964430365.1 uncultured Candidatus Saccharibacteria bacterium | reverse complement strand
TGTGTTGGGTGTGTTTGGGGTGTGTGTTTATTAATATATCGGGGAAAGATTCTGGGATATAGTTTGTAGTTGAGCTTTCACTTTCATCAATACCAACAACTACAAAGGTATATGTGATTGGGGTAGATATCTTTTCATAGTCCCAATACTGTGAGATTAAATCTTTTCTTTCTTCTATCTGTGTATCATATTCCTCCTCTGTTAATTTTGTAATTGTAATTGTTCTAGTATCTCTATTCATACTAGTTGTATAGTCCTTAATACTATTTAATCCACCAAAGGATATGGTAAAAGTTTTTCCTATCAAATCATCTTTTGTATATTCAATGGCTTCTGTCTTTTCAATTGTTGCTCTCCCTTGTTGTCCATTTTGGGAGGGAACTCCTTCCTGAGGATTTGTCATATTAATAGCTACAGTATTTCCCTGTGACCAATCTTCGTAGGTATATGTTAAAGAATTTGCGCTTAGAATAATTGGAATTGAACTGTCTTTTATGTATGTAAAATCTTCTGTTGTATATAAGGAAGCGGTACTTTCATTTAATGTAGAGAGGTTAGTTAAAAATACTGTTTTCTCAGCAAATAAGTCGGATGTTGAAATATTCTGAATAGGGAGTACTGTTTGAAGTGAAGCACTTTCAACTCCCTCTATACTCTCAACATTTGCTACATCTATAGATGAGAACTTATTTTGTTCAAAACTAGATTCACCTTTAAACATTATAGATGGATCAAAACTCTCTTCTTCTGTTTGGACAGTAAGGAGAGTATATTGATCAGATATTGTATCAAAGACACTACTTCCTAAGGCATCTTTAATATTTTGTACCTGACTTGATATTATTACACTTAAAGTAATTAGAAATATTACCGGAATTATTAAAAACATAGCTTTTTTAGGATTTGTTTTTAATTTCTTAATATTCAGATTTAAGATATTTGATATTTTCATGCTTATTTACTATTTAAATTAGAGTCCTTTTTAGCAATACCATTTTCTAGTTTAATTATTCTAGAGAATCTCTTTGCAATATTCTCATCATGAGTAATCATTACAACGCTCATCCCTTTTTCTCTTGAGAGAGACTCAAGAATATCTATGATTAACTCTGAATTCTTTTTATCTAATTTCCCCGTTGGTTCATCAGCAAATATTATCTTAGGATTGTTTGCAAGCGCTCTTGCTACTGCAATTCTTTGTTGCTCTCCACCAGAGAGTTGTGATGGTAGATGATTTGCTCTGTTAATCATATCCATCTGTTTAAGAAGTTCATCTACCTTTTCCTCGGCTTCTTCTTTGGGTGTTCCTAGTATTAACATGGGTACTAGAATATTTTCTTTCGCTGTTAAGAAAGATTGAAGATTAATCATCTGAAATATGAAGCCCATTGTTCTATTTCTAAAATCAGAAATCTCTTGGTCAGACATTTTCTTAATACTCTGACCATTTATTATTACATCTCCTTCGGTCATAGAGTCGAGTCCCCCTGCTAATTGAAGTAGTGTAGTTTTCCCAGATCCAGAGGGTCCTAGTATTGCAAGGTCATGTCCTTCTTGTAATTTGAAGGAGATATTATCAAGTGCGGTTACTTGGATATCTCCATCTTTGTACTTCTTAGTAAGATTTTTTACTTCCAGAATATTTTCCATACAAAGTAATATAAATTTAAGTATATAGAAGATACCTAATTAAAAGTGAAGTATGAGTGAACCTATTTAATTTGATATCCTTTTCCTCTAATCGTGAGTATGAGCTTTTTCTTGTTATCAATTTTTTGTCGAAGGGTTTTGATATGAGTTTTTACAGTCTGAGAAAAACTATCTAAATCTCCATTCCATACATGTTCCATTAATTCTTCTACGGATACTATTCTACCTTTGTTTCTAAGCAGATACTCTAGTATGCCAATTTCTTTGTTACTAAGAATAATTTCTTCTCCTGTCTTCATATTTAAAACAGAGTTTCTTTCGGGGTATATCTCATAGTTTTCTAATTTAAGAATTTGTTCCTTGTTATT
>CAYSEU010000072.1:0-2193 GCA_964430365.1 uncultured Candidatus Saccharibacteria bacterium | reverse complement strand
CCCCTATCTGAGATAATATATAAAACAAAAATAGATTTATTAGAAGGAAAAGTCTTCGGTTTAAAAAATAAGAATGGGGAGAATAGTAATGGAGAGAAGAGAAAGAGTATAGAGGTAGGAGTAAATAGAAAAGGAGTAGATACCACTATCCTCAATTACATAGAAGCTACTTCAAGAATATTACATTGGCGAAATCAACATATATTCACAAGTGAAGAGTATGCTTATGGACTAATGAAAAATGCTCAATATTTACAAATATCTTCAGAAGAGTTAGAAACTTGTGTCTTTCTTTACAATCATATGAAATTAGTAAAGACATTAGAAGCTGTCTTGGAAACAGAGGAAAGGAAAGAACAAGGTACCTTTACCCAAGAAGACTACAAATACTCTTTGGAGAGAAATGCTCAATCTTTAGATATTACAGTAGAAGAGTTACTCATTAAAACATCAGAATTGGTAGCTGAAAGAGAAGAGAATAACACAGAATTGATATAGTAATATATTCTAAGTAGCTAAAACTCCAGCTCTTTTATTGTTTTGTATTTTTCATATTCAAAATAAGATTTAAAATATTATTTATTCACGAGTATATACAAATAAAAACAAACTGCTTTCTAATCTGTTAAAAAACTATTGAAAAACAAAGCCCTTCTGGGTATAATGTTTTCTAGTAATTTGTTAAAGGTTTAATATGTCACCTTTTAATTATAGTCACCTTAGCAGAGGAGAACGGGAATTAGCAAGCTCTACACCTCAATTTAGTATCCCCAGTATTAAAAATTTCAACGAAAAAGAACAACAAGCTATTATTTCTCTATCACATATGATTTCCTTAAAAAAACAAGGAGTACTAGAGGAAGATCAGCTCGAATACTGTATATATACTAGCGCAAAAGAAACTGGCTTAGATCCCAACTTACTTCTCCAGCAGGCTGAGCATAAATTAGAAGAAGAGAGTAAAGATATCACTAAATTTAAAATATCATAAGAAGATTACAATTATATCTAATTTAAATTGATTTTAGGACCAAATCATGCGAAACCTAAAACACGCGATGGAGTTTGTTGCTCCAAGCAACGAGCTTGTAGGGGCAAACTGTAATCAGGGTTCATGTAGCCACACAGGTTCCAATTCAAGTGCCTGCTACGGAGTAAAACTCTCTATTAAAAAGAGTAAGTAGCAAAGAAATAGGAGGGGGCAACCCCTCCTTCCCAAATATGAACGTATTAAATACTTGTAAAAAACTCTCTTCTGAATCAGGAATTCTCTCATCTGTGAATCGCCTACCTTTCTTCAACGATGAACCACAACTTTATACCTATGCTGCTTTCCTTAAAGAAGATATCGCATCTTCTGAAATCAATGGAGGAGGTACAGCACTTAGAGAAGATACTGCATATATTAAAGCCGTAATGGAAGCTGTAGAGAGATATTCCTTAATTCCCTCCCAAGAAGAAAGAGAGAATTGGGTATTAAAATCCATCTCGGCAATTGAAAAAGAGTCCGGAATAGATTTTCGCTCGATAATAAAATTTGCTCCTAACCAATTACGGAAAAAGAAGTATAAGCAATTCAATTTCAATAAATTCGATACCCTAAAGTGTTGCCTTGTTGAGGATATTCTTAAACAGAAAAGTCTGGAATTCCCTTCTCAATTCTTTTATCTACCTTATTGGGAGGAAGAAACTATATTAAGATTACCAATTTCCACAGGAGCTTCTTCTGGCTTCACCAAGGAAAGCTGTATTACAAAGGGGTTGCTAGAAATAATTGAACGAGACCAATTTATTAATAGCTATCTTGGGAAATTACCTGGAGAAAAAATAACCTTAGTAAATCCTACAAAAGAAATAAAAGATTTATTGAAGGAATATGCATTCTATAATTTAAATACTCACTTAATATACCTTCAATCTGATATCTCTATTCCAACAGTACTTACCATCTTAGAAGATAATACTGGTATTGGTCCCCTTTACACATTTGGTCTGAAGTGTTCTACTGATTTGGAAATATGTATTAAAGGTAGTTTAGAAGAAGCCTTTCATTCTAGAAGATGGTTAAGATATGGAATGAGTTTAAAGGATAGAAAATATATGAAGAAGATAAACAAAGATACAACAAAGATTACTGAGATATTGGATCGAGGATTAATATGGTCTACCCCTATAGTTAAGGGAAAAATAGAC
>CAYSEU010000071.1:0-2410 GCA_964430365.1 uncultured Candidatus Saccharibacteria bacterium | reverse complement strand
TAAATAGGGAGGAGGAGTTAAATGAGGTGGTCGTTTTTGAATATAGCATACCTAATAATATATTTCCTAACCTATATACCTATACCAAAATCTTGTAAAATATACCCTATGAAGAAAACCTTACTATACATCCCTTTACTAATATTAATGTTCTTTCTTCCTGCTAAAACTGCTGATATGATAATAAATACAGAGAAAGAAGAGGATGAGGAGAAACATGAATGGGTATTTAAAGAAACAGAAGATACCTCTGTAATAGAAAAAGTTGAGGAAGAAATGATTAAAAAGGAGGAAGAAAAAACGGAAGATAATAGTAGTACAACTAAAAACTGGTGGGAATATCCAGATGAGATATATACCACTAAAAGAAGTGGAGATGACCTATTAGTATTGGTAAATAAGACATATAAATTACCAAGTACATATGCTCCTAAAGACTTAGTTAAAGCAAGTAATGCGGGTATTAGAAGAGGAGAGAACTACTACCTTAGAAATATCCTTATTAATGATTTAAAAAATATGATTACTGATTCTAAAGCTGATGGTATAGATTTAAGTATTGTATCTGCATATAGATCATATCAAACACAGGTAGATACATATAACTACTGGTTAAGTAAGAATAATAACGATGTAGCATATGTAGACACCTTCTCTGCAAGACCAGGACATAGTCAACATCAATTAGGTACTGCAATAGATTTTAGTAGTAACGAGATAGGGGATAGGTTGGGAGAGGAATTTGCTAATACAAAGGCTAGTGCTTGGTTAGTAAAAAACGCATATAAATATGGTTTTGTAATCTCATTTCCTAAAGGATACGAACCAACTACAGGGTATAAGTTTGAGAGTTGGCACTACAGATATATCGGAGTAGGGTATGTCCAAGAGATGATTAGTAAAGGTAAAATACTTGAGGTATTTCTACAAGGGTATAACCCATAGTATAGACTAAAGTGGCTAGATATTGTATAATGCTATTGCATTTAAATTAACTAGCCCTTTTAAATATGAGGAAGTTATACACAGTTGCATTAACTATCGCAACTTTCTTCCTAGTAAACGTTTCTGCTGTATTTGCAGATACCTCTAATCCATACGGTCCTTATACACCATATGAACCTCATAAACCCATACCAACAGGTTTTGATGATACAAGTATCTTCTACATTGCAGCTTTAGCAACATTTACTACTGGAATGACAGTATTAGCTATAGTTAAAAACCTAAAGGCAAAGCAATCTATCTAATTAGGTAGATTGCCCCTTTGGGGCACACTATTAAATGCACACATCTTTATTTCATATCTATTTTCATATATAAATGAAACTATCTTTGGTTATACCAACATACAAAAAACAAAGAGAGGTGTTAGATCAATTAGAAAGGGTATATGGATACCTTTCTAGAATCAACCCTGATTTTGAACTTATCTTCGTAATTGATGGGTATGTTGATAATACTAAGGGTACTTTAATGCAATATATTAAAAACAATAACCTTAAGAAAGCTAAAGTATATGGTTATAGAGAGAACATGGGTAAGGGATATGCTATTAGATACGGTATGAGTAAATCTACAGGTGATGTAATCGGATTTATAGACGCAGATACCGATATTCAAATTAGAACATTAGGTTACGCTCTTAAAGCTATTAACAAAGATAGTGTAATGGCCGTTATACCTTCTAAATTACATTCTGATTCTAATGTAGAAATGACTTTAAGTAGAAATTCTCTTACGGTCTTACTATGATAAATAGGGTATTTTTAAGATTACCTAAAGATATTACTGACATAGGGTGTGGTTTAAAACTTTTTAAAAGAGATTTAGTAAAAAGGATATTACCTAACTTAAAAGTAAATAGGTTTGCAATAGACTCTGAGATATTAAATGAGATAGGTAGAGTAGGGTACACGGTATCTGTAATACCTTTCTTTTTAAACAAGAATAGATCTGATTCTACATCTGCAAATATTAAAGAGGTAAGTAAGATGATTAAGGATATCTTAAGTATCTCTATGAGAGAGAATAGGGTATTTAATTCTAAACTGCTTAGAGCATATAGATAATATTAAAGAGGAGATTAATCTCCTCTTTTTTTTATTAAAAGAGACCGTTTATACCTATTTTAAGATATTGAAAGAAATATCTTTTCAATTTATAATATAGTACAAGACCTCGGGAGGACCTTCCTATATGGGCGATCCTCCCATTTTTATTCTTCAATTACTTCTTTAATTCTAGAGAAATCTATAAAGTTACCCTGATATCTATCCTTTATAATTCTTGCTGTATTGTCACTGTTCGCAATTACTACAATATTCTTCCCTTTTTCTCTTAGATATCTAAGTAACTTATGATAGTCTACTCTCCATCCTAATCTTCTCTTACCTCCATAGAAAAGATT
>CAYSEU010000070.1:0-2420 GCA_964430365.1 uncultured Candidatus Saccharibacteria bacterium | reverse complement strand
ATTTATCACAAAACTTAGCAATAGTTTCAATATAGAATTGTTTTTTTTCATTTAAATTGTTTTTCTTTGGTGGTTTCTTCATATATTAAATTATATCACACTATTTAATGGGTAATTCTTCCAATAAATCAAAAAACATAAAGGATTTAGTTAAGAAAGGTAAAGAACAAGGTTTTCTTTCTCAGGAAGATATTCTTGAAGTATTTCCAACAGTAGAGGACGATATTGTATTACTTGATGATATATTTAAAGAATTGCAGGAAAATGATATAGAGGTATTAGAACCAGAAGAGGATTTAGTTAAGGATGCAGAACAGTTAACATTAGAAAAAAAGATTAGGATTCTAAAAACAATTCAATCCAGTATTTCAACGGATGCCATTAGATCGTACCTCTATGAGATAGGAAAAATTCCTTTACTTACTGCTGAAGAGGAGGTAATACTTGCTAAAAGAATTGAAGATGGAAACAAAGAGGCAGCACAGCTATTAATAACTGCTAACTTAAGATTGGTTGTAAGTATAGCTAAGAAGTACAGCAAGAGTGGTTTAGAGCTATTAGATTTAATACAAGAGGGTAATATAGGTTTAATGAGGGCTGTAGAAAAATTCGATTACCACAAAGGTTTTAAATTCTCTACATATGCTACATGGTGGATTAGGCAGGCTATTACTAGAGCTATTGCTGATCAAGCAAGAACTATTCGTGTTCCCGTACATATGATTGAAACTATTAATAAGTTTAACAAAGTAAATGGTACACTAACTACAAGATTAGGAAGACAACCAAGTGATGAGGAGATAGCAAAAGAGATGGATATTGAATTAGAAAAGATTGCTGAGATAAGGAAGATTAAACAGAATCCTTCATCTTTGGCTACCCCTATTGGTGATGAAAAGGATAGTAAACTACAAGATATTCTCCCCGATGAATGGTCTCAAAGTCCTGAGGATTTTGCTACATCTGAATATCTAAAAAATCAGCTTAAAGATATATTAGACTCTTTGCAAGATAGGGAGAGAAGAGTACTTGCTCTAAGATTTGGATTAACAGATGGAGTAACTAGGACTTTAGAAGAAGTAGGAAGGGAATTTGGAGTAACAAGAGAAAGAATAAGACAGATAGAAGCAAAAGCATTAAAGAAGCTTAAGGAAAAATCCTCTGAAAAAAAACTAGATGACTATATAGATACCTAATCTGTATCCAACTCAAAAAATGAGCTAGGAAGTATAGGGAAACTATCCTTAGTTCTCTTAGCAGCAGTTTCTAATATCTCTACATTAAAAGTAGGACTAAGTGGTTTAATATACATCTCTGCGTTAGGATTAATCGTGGAATATCTCTTATCAGATAGTAGAAATATTCCACCCCATACAATAAGGATAATAATTGTAAAAAGTAACACTATAAAATATCTTCTAAATATCTGTAACATATCTATTCATAAAAATTCATATTATCTATATGATACACCCTAATTAATATAGAGAAGGTAGTTTTACCCTCTTTATCTGTTCTTGTACTGTATGATACATTCTCAACAACTGGATACATAGGCATATCTTCCAAACTCTTTAGTAGGTTCATCAAATAGGCATTCTCTCCTTTAACAGTCATTCTTACAGAGTAAGGTTTTAAAATTTTAGTACCAATTGCATAGCTCTTACCTCCATAGTCAGAAAAACTAATTGAGCTAAGTGTAAAACCATTTTTAGTAACTAAGGCATCCATGTTAGCTAATAGAAGACTAAAATTTTTAGAAGTAGGATATATTAATGTAAAATCATCAAAGGTCTCTTTATACTCACCATACTGATCATCTAAGCTTGTTAGTGCAACTAATTTATTCTTTAAGGCTTCAGACACTTGTTCTTTTTTCTTTATCTCCTTATTAATATCCGTAACAGTCTGAATAGTTGGTATTATTGCAAAAACAATTAGTAGTGTAGCTACAATAAAGGTAAGACCTGTAGAAATCATTTCAGCTTTCTTAGATGGCCCCTCCTTTACTATCTTCACATAATCTATTCTTTTACTTGCTCCTAAAGTTCCCATACTACTCAATTTCCTCCTTTATATTAAACGATATGGCTACTTCTAACTCATCACCAGTCTTCGCAATATTAAACTTAACATCAGAATAATAGCTATTATTCTTAAGAGCGTCTTCATAGTTTTTTAATGCTTTAAAATCAGTAGTCCTTAAGGAAATACTCACTCTTCCCTGATTAAAAGAGATATTTTCTAAATTAAGGGTAAGAGGTATAGCACTTAATATCTCGGAAATTGTATTAGAGTTAAGATCTTGTCCCTTTTCAATCAGTTTTACATCACCCATCAACTTTAGGAGATTCTCGTACTTAATAGCATTTTTCTTCCAAGTTTCATTCTCTCAAATACCTACTTGGGAATTAATCTCT
>CAYSEU010000069.1:0-2457 GCA_964430365.1 uncultured Candidatus Saccharibacteria bacterium | reverse complement strand
GGAATAAAGGCCTTCCTGCCCTGCGCTTTTAGTTCTTTGAATTTTTTATCTATCTTATTAATAACTAATATTGGCATTAGATTCATTTCTAATGCTTTTTTGAGTACAAACTTAGTTTGTGGCATTACTCCTTCTTGTGCGTCTACCAGGAGTAAACAGGAATCAGCCATATTAAGTGTTCTTTCTACTTCTCCTCCAAAGTCTGAGTGTCCTGGTGTATCTATTATATTTATCTTGTAATCTTTGTATCTAATGGATATATTTTTTGCTTTAATAGTAATACCTTTTTCTTTCTCTAAGTCTCCACTATCTAGTATCCTTGTTTGAGACATCTCTTCTTCATTTTCTCTAAAGAGGTGTGTTTGTTTCATGAAAGCATCTACTAGCGTTGTTTTCCCATGGTCTACATGAGCTATGATAGCGATATTTCTAATGTTTTCCTTTTTAACAGGGGTATATTCCATAACAAGTGGATATTTTATCACAAAAAGTGTAATTTACCTATTCACAGGGGTATGATGGCATGGGGTCTGATGGATTACCATGTTCTACCCATATTCCATTTTCACATTCCCAGCTATCTCTTTCTTTGCCAAGAACGAAGGAAAGAAATATTAATGCACCAACTACTATAGCTAGTACAATGATGAGTGCATATATCTGTTTTTTTTCTTGATATGGGTTGTGTCTTTCTACTTGCATATTAAAATACTACCATATCATAATCATGCCATTGTGGGAACGTTGGGGGATCGATATAGTAGAAGTAGATTGTATATATTACTAAAAGGAAGAGTATTACAGTAAATATCCATATATTTCTAACTATCTTTTCCTTCTTTATTAACCCTTTATATATTACATACATGAGAGAGAGAATGAAGTATAGGAAAACTAAAGGAAATATCAAACCTAAAAAGAGATTGAAGCTAGTCATCTCATCAGGGAGTAAGAAGAAAGTATCTGAAGGTGTTTTTAATATAATGGTAAGTATTAAACAGAGTAATAGGTATATTACTGTAAATGCTACTGCTATTTTCTTTACACTCGTTAAATTTCTTTTAATTAGTTTGTATATACCTAATAGAAAGAGTATGGGTAAAGAGATTAGTAATGCGATTAAAGTGTAATATAATATTTCCCCAAATATGTACTCATTCATAGTTTTAAATATATAAATATCTATATGCTACATAGAAGGTATACAGTAATATTATTGATACTAATATTGATATTAATACCTTTAATCTAAATCTACCTTTAAATATTAAAGAGTTAAGGAAGTGTAATATACTAAATATTATATATACAATATACAGTATTATACATACTGTGAATACAGGTTTAAGTATACTTAATATATTAGAGTAGGAGGTCTCAGATAGTGTTCTTTCTAGGTATTTAAAGGGTACAGCAACTAAGTTATTTAAAGCTTGTGTATATGATGCTGTATATATCTGTTCTATGTATTTATCAAACATATATCTATATATTAAAGAATGTATACTTGTTTATCAAGCTTCATCCAGTATATGTATTCTAGGAGGATCTTCTAATATGTTAAGGGGGTCATATTGAAAAAAGAGGTTTACTGATATTAGTATTAATACTGCTATACCTAAGTTTATTAATATTTTTTTAATTCCTTTTCTTTTATCTACCTCTTTTTCCTTCCTAACCCTTATTATTAATGATATTAATAGGATGAGGATATATATTAAGTATATTATTAGTAATATGTTTATTACTATTTGTATTATCCAAGATGTATAGAAGGGTATTAACATATTTAAATACTATTTTATATATGTATTAATGTAAAGAGAAATTCTTACAAATTAAAGATTTATGTATAATTAGATATGGATATAAGGAGAAGGCAAATGAAAAAAAAGAGGATAAATGAGTTAATGGGTTCTTATAATTGCTATTGAGGTAAGAAGCCCTTTATCAATTTTTTAGTTTTTATTTTTGCAAAGAGATGGTATTAAAGCAACAGAGGGAGAAATTACTACAAACTTTGAGTAGGGATATAAAGGATGAGAGAGTACTTAATGCTATTAAGCAGGTACCTAGGGAGGAGTTTGTACCAGAGTATTTGAGAGAGTATGCATATTTGGATACTTCTTTTAATATCGGATATGGTCAGAGTATCTCCCAACCTTATATAGTTGGATTAATGACAGAGCTTTTAGAGTTAAAGGAGAGTGATATCGTGTTAGATATAGGTGGTGGTACTGGTTATCAAGCTGCTATACTTAGTAAATTGTGTAAAGAGGTAATTAGTATAGAGATAGTTTCTGAGTTAGCACAGAGTGCTAAGGAGAGATTAAAAAGGTTGGGGTTTAAGAATGTACTGGTAATAGAGGGTGATGGTAAAGATGGCTATTTACCTAAATCTCCTTATGACAAAATATTGTGTGCTGCAGTTAGTGATAGTATTCCCCCTAAATGGAG
>CAYSEU010000068.1:0-2664 GCA_964430365.1 uncultured Candidatus Saccharibacteria bacterium | reverse complement strand
CTCTGGAGCAAGAGATACTATTTTATCAAATCCTTTCTCTTTTAATTCTCTTGCCACTGGACCAAATATTCTTGTTCCTTTTGGACTCTTTTTATTATCTATTATTACTGCTGCATTATCATCAAATCTAATATATGAGCCATCTCTTCTTTTATGCTCTTTATGGACTCTTACTATTACTGCACTTAATACTTCATGTCTTTTGACACCACTATTAGGTAGTGCTTTTTGTATTGCTACTTTTACAACATGACCTAACCCAGCAAACTTAATTTTAGAGAACCCAGGAATACCAACTATTTTTCCTATCTTGGCTCCACTATTATCTGCAATTATTAAGTTTGATCCTGTCTGTATCATTTTTATTCTTTATTAATTACTAACCATCTTACATTCTTAGAATATGGCTTACTTTCCCTTATTCTAACCTTACTTCCTACTTCTAATTCTTTATCTGTATGCGCAAAG
This sequence comes from uncultured Candidatus Saccharibacteria bacterium, assembly GCA_964430365.1. Classification (GTDB taxonomy): domain Bacteria; phylum Patescibacteriota; class Dojkabacteria; order SC72; family SC72; genus JAVEVH01. Next base: position 2,196 of record CAYSEU010000068.1, on the reverse strand, counting down.
AAGATCTTCTTCTTATTGATTACTTTTCTATATACAGGGTGAGCTTGAGCTGTATCAACTCTTACTCTAACAGTATTTGTCATACTGTTACTTACCACTATACCTTCTAACTCTTTTTTGTTTCCTGTATTCTCTATCATTTTCTTATTTATATATTTAAAACGGTTTGTATTCTATCAGTAATATTAAGTTCTCTCAAGACTAAATCTCTTTTTTGGATACAAATTTACTCTTTACTGAAAGCTTCTGAGCTCCTAATCTCATAGCTTCCTGTGCTATATCTCTAGATACACCACTAATCTCGAAAAGCATTGTACCTGGCTTTACTACTGCTACATATCCCTCTACTTCTCCCTTACCAGCAATCATTTTACTGTTTGTACCCTTATGTGTATATGGCTTATGAGGGAATATCTTTATCCATACCTTTCCCTTTCTTTTCATATGGCTTGTAATAGCCCTTCTAGCTGCTTCAATTTCTCTAGACTTAATCCATGCACATTGCATAGATTTAAGACCGTATTCACCAAAGGCTATGGAATTATTAGCAGAAGCTACTCCTCCCATTTTTCCTCTAAACTCTTTTCTATGTTTTCTTATCTTAGGTTGTAACATATCTAGTTTTCGTCCTCTATATTATTTTTCTCCCCCTTATATATCCATACCTTAACACCCATTAATCCTGCATCTAATGTCTTCGCTGTCTCTTCTGCATAGTCTATATCCGCTCTTAGTGTTTGAGCTGGTACAGAACCATCTCCTTGTTTTACTGTTCTAGCTTGACTTGCATTATTTATCCTTCCTGATATCCATATCTTTATACCCTTTGCTCCAGCCATCATAGCTTTTTCTTTTGCACTAGCTGCTAGTAATTTAGATGGCTGTCTTCTTTCTATACCATCTGCTATTGATCTAGCAATTATTCTAGCAGAGAGATCTGCTTTTCTTACTTCTTTAATCTTTACCTCTACATCACTTTTAGTCATTTTCTTTAAATCTTTCTGTAAGATATCTATTCCTTCTCCACCTCTTCCAATTGCTACTCCAGGTCTTGCTACATACAACTCTATTTCTATCTTATGTGCAGTCCTATTTATCAATACCTTATCTATACCAGAATCTTTCATTCTTTCTTTTACTACTCTTTTAAGTTCTAAATCCTGTGCTAGCATAGCGGGGTATTCTCTTTTAGGAGTATACCAAACAGAATTCCAGGTCTTATTTATACCCATCCTAATTGCATTTGCGTTGACCTTTCTTCCCATTATTTAACAGTTAATTCTAAATTAATATGTGATCTCCTTTTTAATATTCTTGAGGACCTACCTCTTGAAGCAAATCTTCCTCTTTTAAATACTGGTGCTCCATCTACAGATATATGTGTTACATTCAATTCTTCTTTATCTACACTAAATAGATCTCTTGCATTAGCTACTCCAGAGTTAATAGCTTTGGAGATGAAAAGAGAACCCTTTTTATTTGTTAAAGCTAATATATCCAAAGCTTCTTCTACACTCTTTCCTCTAACTAAATCAGCCAACAATCTTAATTTCTGTGGTGATTGTGCTACATTCTTTACTTTTACTGTTGTTTTTTTTGCTTCCATATTTTTATTCTTCAAATCTACCACTAATTCCATATACTTTAGCTAATTTACCTTTCTTAGCATGTCCTTTGAACTTTCTTGTTGGAGAAAATTCTCCTAACCTATGCCCTATCATCGATTCCTCAACCAACACCTCTTCATGTTTCTTACCGTTATGTACACCAAATGTTAAACCTACCATTTCAGGAGTAATAGTGGATGCTCTGGCCCATGTTTTAATTGGCTTTCTAACACCACTTGCTAAAGCGGCTTTTACTTTTAATTGTAATTTTTCATCTACATATGCTCCTTTTTTTAGTGATCTAGACATATATGTATCCTCCTAAATTATTTCTTAGCAAAAGGTCTTTGAGGAGACCTTCTCCTTTTAATTATTAACTTTTCTGTTCTCTTGTTCTTTCTTGTTCTTGTTCCTATCCTATTACCCCAAATATCTTTAGCGGTACCAATTACACCTTTTCCTTCTCCACCACCGTGTGGATGCTCTACAGCGTGCATAGCCATACCTCTAACTACTGGTCTCCATCCTAAGTTCCTTCTTCTTCCTGCTTTCCCTAATTTAACATTTAATTTCTCTTCATTACCAACCT
>CAYSEU010000067.1:0-2673 GCA_964430365.1 uncultured Candidatus Saccharibacteria bacterium | reverse complement strand
AAATTGCAACCTTTGATCAAAGAAGGGATATTTTGGGAAGTATGTTTACGAACGTACCCACATATAGAAATTACGAACTTACGAACATGGAAATAAGCCCTCTGTATGAGGCTTTACGTGATATTTCAAAAAATCACGTCTTGAATGGTCGGGGTGACTCGACTTGAACGAGCGACCTCTTGCACCCCATGCAAGCATTCTAGCCATCTGAACTACACCCCGTAACAACAATTATACTAAACTTTTCAGTAATATTTAATTCCTACTCTATACAATATGTTATATAACTTGACGTTATGTAGCATATATGGCACAATTGTATATTGAATCTAATGCAAGAAAGGAGTTATCATCCTTTCCAATAGCTATTAGAAAAGGTTTTGGAGTTTTAATAAAAGAGTTAAAAGCATTTGGCACTTTACAATACCCTGATAGTAGAAAACTCTCAGGATATAATTTATTTGAAATGAGAGTAAAAAAGGGTGGGACATATAGATGTATTTATTGCTATATAAAGGATGATATTGTTATTCTATCTGCATTTAAAAAGACAACTCAAAAAACACCCTTAAGAGAAATACAAAAAGCTGTAAGAAGAAAAATTAAAATTAGTTTTTACTAAAATGAAAAAATCGATATTAATACCTTGGGAAGAAGCTAGGAAAGAAATGTTTACTGAAGAAGAATTAAAGGAAATAGATATTAAATCTGAAAAAAGAATCGCCCTAAGACAGATAAGGGAGTTAAGGGAAAGTTTTAATATTACCCAAGATACTCTTTCACTTAAGTCAGGAATTCCTCGTAGTACTATCAGTAAAATAGAAACAGGGAGAAGGAATGTATCAATTGATAAATTGATAAAAATTGCTAATGCATTAGGAAAGGATCTGGAAATCAGATTTGTTGATAAGAAGAAACAAGAATCTTAACCTTATAACCCTATTTCATCAGCAATACCATTCATTTCTATCAACGCTATCTCTATAAATCTTTCTAAAGATATCCCTACCTTATCAATATCATATATATATTCCCTATTTACTGCCTTAGCAAAATCTTTCTTTTTTAACTTCTTTAATACAGAATCTACTCCTACACTACTAATCTTTTTATCTGGTTGTACTAATGCACAAGCCACTAAAAAGCCACTTAGGTTTTCACTAGCAGCCAAAGCATAGTCCATCTTACTTTCCCTTTTTTCTTTAATATCTGGATGATCTTCATAATGAGATTTAATAGCGTGATATACATCAGTAGGGATATCTTCACCTATTTTAAGGTTTTCTTTTTCTAAAATAGTATCAAACTCAATAACATGCCTTTGAGGATCCTTGTTTACATAGTCAAAATCTAAGTCGTGAAGTAAGCCACTTAATCCCCATTTATATGTATCTTCATTTAACTCCTTAGCTACACCAATCATAATAATCTCAGACTCTCTCATATGAAGCTTTAACCAAGGAGTCTGTACATACTTATTTAATATCTCTAAAGCTTTTTTTCTATCTATCATCTTAAAGTGTAATCTCAACTATTACTTGATTAGGACTTTGGGTAGCACTTAGCTTAAATGGTTTCTTACCACTAATACCTCCGAATTTGTATACAGAAGTATCTCCAGACCTACTGACAAATGCACTTACACCACTAGGAAGAGAAATTGTATCACCCCATGTAGATACCTTATCTGTATCTAATGACTCGAATGTAACAACTAGCATACCCTCATCATCATACATAGCGTTTACAGAGGGAATTGGATTAGAAGCCCCACTAGCTACTGAATACACAAATTTTAATACTCCTCCAGATATACTGTATGAGTAGGTAGTAATTTTTGCCCCCTCATCAGCTGTCATACCCTCAATACTTTGTTCATCACTACTAAACTGTGTACTACCGTAATCTACAGTAGGTGCTTTGTAATCTGTATCATATGCAACCTTAACAGAATAAACCCAACCATCCCCATCATCTGTCACATTAACAGAGAAAGCATTATTCGCTAATACACCAATATCATATATCCTTGTATTTCCTAAGGAGGTAACAGCCCTATATAAACCAGTTATTGCACCATTATCAACACTCAAACCATTCTCATGAGTAATTCCCGTACTATCAGATACAATATTTTTAATTGTAACCCTTATCACACCCTTCTCATACATAGGTTCAACTGTAAAGAGAGGAACCGATGTATTTGAATCTTTTGGAAGTATTGCAAAATCGAACTCATGATATCCATCCTCTGGAAACTCCTTTATACTAACTATTTCAGATTCATAGTCACCATCTTCCCCTAATACCTGCTTTACCTTTTTAAAGTCATCTGGATTCTCTAGATATCCCAAATCTGTATCCTCTTCTATCTCTTCCTCCTGTTCTACCTCTTGCTCATTACTGGTATCCTCTGTTTCATCTACTACTGTATCTTCCTCCTGTTTAGTACATCCTGATAGTAGAACTGCACTAAGTAGTATTACTAGCATATAAAGAAATATATTCTTTTTCATTTTGTTTTTACTTAATTAATATATTCATATATTAACACAGTAAATATTTTATAAAAAGAATTAACATTCTCTCATACAAGTGTTAAATTATATTATGCCCAAAGAGATAAATATATCGGATAGGAAAAAGAAGAACAGTAAGGAAGAAAAAGTTACT
>CAYSEU010000066.1:0-2740 GCA_964430365.1 uncultured Candidatus Saccharibacteria bacterium | reverse complement strand
TGGTATATTTAAGGTTTTGTAATACCTTTTTTACAAATGTAACCTCTAATATATTTCTTAATTTGGGTTCCCATTCAAAAATACCCTTTTTATAGAAAGACTCATTAAAGGTATCTAATTCCAAATCGGTAGTATCTTTAGTAATATTCTCCTGCGCTATTTTATCAAGCATAACATCTAAAATATCTATTGTATCACTATCTACCTTGCTTGTTAGAACTACCAAATCAATCTCTTTTCCTTTTCTATGTACATACTCAAAAATGGCCAAATCTGATTGCTCAATAACATCTGGAGAAAATGATATTAACTCTCTGTTTTCTAACTGTTCTATCCCCATAGCGTATTATACCTTACTGTAGGAAATATTTGAATATCTAAGTATCTTACTTTTTAAGCTGTGAAAAGTATATCTTTATCCTTTGTAAGAAGTGATTAAGAGCTAAGAAGCCCATCACTAAGGAGAGCTCAACATGCCAGTACATAAAGTTAAAATCTATATCCCACAAAGAAGAGAACTTATACCTAAGTATCATAAATACACCAAAGAGTAGTCCTGGAATTAAAAGAAGTAAAAGGAGGATACTATTCCAGAAAGCATTAAATTTTACTAGAGAGAATTTCTTTGAATTTCTAAAAAACAAGAAATATGGAATCCAATATAAAGAGGTGGAAAGGAGTAGGGGAGCAATAATATTGTAGGGAGTATCCGGATTCCTTATCTCCTCCTTAACATCCTGAGTTATACTTTCATCATATTTTAAGGAATCAGATAGTAAGTCTTCTTCCTGTTGAGTTATATTCCCAATATAGTAGGTTTCTAGTAGTGAATAGCTACTACTTTTATGATCTATACCTAATCCATCCTTATCTTTGAAATCTTGAGTAATATCTATACCACACCAATTAGTAATATCTTGATATATATCATGTTGAGCAATGTACGGAGTTATATTATATACCCTCTCTTCAAATACCACCCAACAGTCCTTCCTACTATCATGCTCACCTACATCAGTAAGAGTATATGCATATGTAATTTGAAAAACAAAAAAGAATGATAAAAGCACTACAACCAAAATCTTCATTGAGCAGTATTAGAATAAAATAAAAGAGTTATTAAACAAATTATATACTATTCATTCTCCTTGAAAAAGATATTACTTTACCCTACTATGATGATATAACTAATTTTTATATTATATATTTAATGAAAAAATTACTAAGTATAGTACTAGTAGTAATTCTTCTTTTAGGAGGTGGAGGCTTAGCATTAGCAACGGTAGCTGATGCATCTGTACCTGGAGATGCTATGTACGCTATTGATTTAGTAGCAGAGGATCTACAGAGAGCATTAACTACAGATGATTTAGCATTAGCAGAATTAGAAGAGGAGATTCTAGGAGAGAGAGTGGATGAGGTAGAACAGATTGTAGAGAATGGTGTAGATGAAGAGATTGTGAATGATGCTTTAGAAGAATTAACAAAGCAAACAGAAAGAGCACAAGAGAGAATTATCAAATTAATGAGTGATGATAGTAAGTACGAAGAGGCAGAAAAAACTGAGGTAGTAAGTAGACATATGAACTTAGTTCAAACTCAAGTACAGGAAATGACAGAAGTACAATCACAGTATGAGAATGTATCTGAAGAGGCTAAGGAGAAATTTGAGGATGCTGTAGTAACCTTAGAAGACTTAGGTGTAGAAGCTACGGATGATGGAGCAGATAATGAAGAACAGAATGATGAAATAGGAGACTCAGAAGATGAGATAAAGGATGGAGAGAGTAACAATGATGAGGACACTGAAGAGGATGATTCAAGTGATACTCCAAGTCAAACAGATAGATAGGATATTTATCTGATATAGAGAAGGGGAAATTAAATTCCCCTTTTTTATTAGTTATACCCTTGTGCTTGTTTTCTAAAGTTATCTGCATATACCTTATCCTTTGCTATTAACTCCTTATGTGTTCCTTCCTCAATTATCCTTCCATCTCTAACTACAATTATCCTATCTGCGTTTCTTACAGTAGAAAACCTGTGTGAGATAATCATAACTGTTTTATTATCAAAGAAATTGTATATCCTATTAAATATTCTATACTCAGCATCAGCATCTATAGCACTGGTTGGTTCATCAAATATTGCAAATGGAGCATCTCTATAGAAAAATCTGGCTATTGCTATTTTTTGTTGTTGACCTTTACTTGGTTTTATACCACCCTTAAACCTCTCGCTCATTACTGTTTGATACCCTCTTTTATATTTTTTTATAAAATCATGAGCATCAGCATTCTTAGCAGATTGAATTATTCTTTTTCTATCTATTTTTTTTATAGATTTACCAAGAAATATATTCTCTTCAACAGTTAAACTATCGTAGAAATTAAAGTCTTGGAAAAGAACTCCAACATTCTTATACCAATCATTTATAGAAAAATCTTTAAGATTCATGCCATTTATTAATATCTCTCCCTTTTGAGGATCATATACTCGACAGAGTAATTTGACTAATGTTGATTTGCCTGCACCATTTTCTCCTACTATAGCTATTTTTTCCCCACTCTCAATTCTTAGTGAGAAGTTCTTCAAGACATCTCTTTTAGAATTAGGATAATGGAAGGAAACATTTTTTAACTCTATATATGGAGGAGTCATTAATCTTTCTAATTTTTTTTCACCATCTTTGATTACTGGTTCTAAATTAAAGAATTCATACACTACTCTCATCTTCAAA
>CAYSEU010000065.1:0-2850 GCA_964430365.1 uncultured Candidatus Saccharibacteria bacterium | reverse complement strand
AGATTACAACCTTAGATTAAAAGAGTATCTTTTTATTAAATTACTTGATTGGTTAAGCTTTGAGATATTAAGAGAGAAGAAGAGTTTGATATATGGATTCTCTCCTTTTAAAAATTTAAATAACTCTTTTGAATATATCCTTTATGGATACAAGTTTACTACTGAGAAAGAGAAAGTAGAGGAAACAATAGAAGAGTTCTATAGATTAATGTATGAATATACTTTTAGATTCCTTAAAACTAAAAAAGGTAAAGAGTGGTTTGAAGATGCTCTTAGTACATACATATATCCTAAAACTGCTGTATATGATAATACATTAGCCGAAGGAGTTGCTACTACTGTAGTAGAGAATAAAGAGATATTTAATTATAATAAAGCGGTTAGAGAAGCAAAGAAAATAAAGATAGGAGACATTAAAGATTTTCTTAACATGCAGTTAGATATACTTCCTCATATATGGATAGAGGGTAATATAAATAAAAAAGAGGTATCAGATATTATTAAATCTTCTTCTTTTGAAAAGAGGTTTAATACTGTATAATCCAAACTCTTAATTAAGATAAATATCCCTATGTTTAAAGAACATCAACTAAGGAGAACTCCACAGTATTTTGAAGCTTACAAGAGGCTACAGGGTATCATAGAGCTAAGAGGTGAAGATCTTAATGATTATGTGTATATGCTAACTGATTCTATTAGAGAGCGAATATACAAAGAGGCAGGACTTGATGATGATTCATATATATTAATACCAGGGTATATTCATATATATTTTGATAAGAAGGATAGGGAAGTACTAGAAATAAATTGTATGTTTGAGAGTGATCGTATTGGAGGCAATATTATACCTAGTTGTGCTAGAGCAGGTGTAGATATGTATACTGAAGATATCCTTTATACAGAAGTATCATATGAAGAGAATAGGAAGATATTAACTAGTTATTAATTGACTAGATATATATCTTTCTAGTATATTTAGGTAATCTAAATATATTACTCTATACATATGAATATCTTATTTCAAGAAAAAAAGAAAGAAGCACAGAATGCTTACTCATTCATATTTAAAAAAGATAGTGACTTAAAATGGAACCCTGGTGAGTATATTCTTTTAAGCCTTGAACATGAAAATCCAGATGATAGGGGAGTAGAGAGAGTCTTTTCAATATCATCTGCTCCTTCTGAGGGTATATTTATGATTACTACTAGATATTTTGATAATGAGGCTAGCTCTTTTAAAAAAGCTTTGTTTAATTTAAAAGAGAATGATTCTCTAGATATTATTAAACCTAGTAATTCTCCTACATTCTTTAATGCTAATGATGAGAGTAAAGAGTATATATTTCTTACAATAGGGATAGGTATTACTCCTGTTAGGTCTGTACTTAAGGAATATGATATACAAAATAAAGATTTGAAGGGTGTATTACTGTATGGGAATAGAGATGACGAGTATATCTTTGGTAATGAGATAGAAGAGATTGTGAAGGGTATGCCTAACTTTAGATTAAAAAAATATCATAATAGGAGAATAGATAAAGAGGTATTAGAGAATATATTAAAAGAATATCCTAATGGGATATTTAATATATCAGGTACATCAGAGTTTACTCAGGAGATGAAAGACATACTATTAAACGATTTAGGGCTTACAGCAGATAGGGTAAGAAGTAGTTCATTTGGTAATGGATATTCTAAACTCTCTTAACAGTAATATCTTCTTTAATGATAAATAGTGTACCATCCTTTATCTCAAAGCTATCATTTTCTATACCTACTAATTCATAATTACTGTTTAATATCTCTAATCTATACTTACCCCCAGGTACTATAAATCTATACTTACCCTCATCACTACTTACCCTCTTACTATATATCGTATCAAACTCTAACTCTCTTAACCCTATCTCTAATCCCTCCACTATACTTCCCTGGACCATACGTACAACTCCATAGCTTCTTCTTTCTTTAATTGAGATATACAAGAGTAAGAATATGGATATTATGTAGAGTATTGTTAATACTATTGTTAAAGTAGTTGGATTTTGAATTAAGGTTATTAATGTTAGTACAAACCCTAATACAAAGAGTACTTTGAGTATTACACTTAATACTGAGAGAGTTATACTTCTACCTGAAGCAAATGTCTTAGCTATGAACCCTTTATCTTCCCTATCCATTGGGATTGATATATTCAAAGCTTGATTAGCAGAGTAGTTTACTAATCCCCCCTTATACACATTTTGATATGGATCATCATTTACTCCTAGTACTGCTTTACTTGGGAATACATGATCTCTACTTACTACATCAAACCTATACCTACCATCTGGTATTTGTAAATCGAATACTCCATATACATCTGTTACTACTGTTGTTACTAATTTACCTAATTCATCCATTACTCTTACTGTAGCGGTATTGATTGGTTCTTTACTTACACTGTCATACACTATCCCGTACTTCTGTTTCTTTTTCTTTAATCCCCCTATTACAAACAGAGAAGACATTAGTTGTAATGATCCCAAAGAGTTACTACCTGTTAGAGTTATGAAGTTAACTAGTACATAGCTAGATGTAGCTACTACATATCCTCCTACAGCTATTACAGAGGTTGTCTGTTCATCTAATTTAATATCAGAGATTGTTTCTACTACTCCTTTTACAAAGTCACTTACATTTCTCCCTATCCTTACAAATATTGATTCTCCTTTTTTTTCTTCATCTACTGGAGGAGTTACTTCCTCCTCATTCTTTTCACCCTCATCTATTGGTAATTCTTCTTCCTCCTCATCTGTTGGTTCTTCTGGAGTTGTTACTGGGGTTGGTAATATTGGATCTTCATCTGGA
>CAYSEU010000064.1:0-3016 GCA_964430365.1 uncultured Candidatus Saccharibacteria bacterium | reverse complement strand
AACATATTTATTATTTTTTGATTGTGTTAAATATATTCAAAAATTAGGAATACAACCATTCTCTATTAATCATGACTTAACATATATGCAATTAAATTATGACAATGGAAATGTCTACTACGACTTTGATATAGATGATTTTTGTTACTATCCTAAAAGTATTACAATAATGGATCCGGAACAATGTAATAAGATTGAGACTCAAATAACATGCGAACTTCTTAAAGATGAGGAAATACCATTAGAAGGCATAGATTGGAATACCCATTACTTAATAAATGAGAATAGAGTATTAAAAATAAATTATCCAAATTCAGTAAGTAAAGAACAGAATAATGGAACAAGAGAATTCTAGTATCCAAGGACATAAAGATAACAAACAACTTAAAGACTGGATGTGTGAATATAAGAGGGAGGAAGAAGATAAAAAAAAGGAATTCTTAGAACTCTATGAAAATATACTATGGGAGGAGATTCCAAGAGGAAATGACATTCTCCTTGATCCAAGAAAAATTGTTCCCATTGAATTTGATAGTATTAGACATTACATTAAACAGCTTGGAAATGAACCCATAGATGTAAAAGTAGAAGAGGGGAAATTTACTGTAATCTTTGAGGGAGGACATGTTACATATTGGGAACATAGTAAATCAAATAAGAAAACATATATTCCAATACATTCAATTCTTTATGGTGTAACCGTTGCTCCGGGGAAAAGATCTGCACATACACAAGAGCTAGATACTCATATTGTTTTTGGGATAGAGAATCGAAGTGAAATTACAAATCTAGAACCTAACCAATTCTATATTAAAGAGTTAGACATAGTTATGGATATCGCGGTTTTTGAACCAGAAGATACAAATATTAGAGATTACTGGGTAAAAGAGTAAAGACAAAAACTAAGATACCTGTTAATATATCTTAGATATGTTGAGAGAAATAGTTAAAAAGTTAACAGGATTTAATAGAGTAATTCTCTATCTAAGTCTTTCAGATGTATTCTCATGGGGTTCCTTTACTGTAATATCCATACTATCTGGTATATACCTCTCTGATAAATTAGGAATAGATACTCTAAAGTTTTTAGGAATAGGTACAAGTATATACTTCTTTACAAGAGCTTCGTTTCAAATACCCATTGGGTTAATTACAGATAAGTATAAAAAGGATAGAGATGAAATCCTTATACTTTTTGTTGGAGTCTTGCTAATGGGATTACCGTATATTTTTTATCCATATATTGAAACACCATTTCAATACTATATTCTTCAATTTATATTTGGTCTCGGTGTATCTCTTAATGTAACTAATTGGAGAAAATTATTTGCACTAAATATAGATGGTGGTAAAGAGGGAATACAGTATGGTATTTATGAGTTAATAATGAGTGTATGTGCAGGTCTTCTTAGTATATTAGCAGGTATAATAGCTAATATGGGTGATTTATACTTTGATACAGTAATCTCTGTTGCTGGTGTTTTGATTATGTTAGGTAGTGTATGGATAATATTAATATACAAGTATGAAGAGAGAAAAAGTAATAGTAAAAAGTAATACCTATAGGACATTGTACTGCTTGACACATCTTTAATGAAAAGTTACTATAAAAGAGTTAAATAATTTAAAGTGCCCTTAATTATGTTTAAGAAATTATTAGTTATACCAATAATATCTGTTTTTATGTTAGCTTTTTACTATAGTGGGGAGGTGTTTGCAGCCAATGAGGGAACTGTTACGGCTACTGTTACAATACAAAATATCTCTTTAACTGTTGGTGATGGTACTATTACATATGGGATATTAGCACTTAGTTCTACAAATACTACCGTGGCACTTACTGATACTCAGACTATTACAAATAATGGTAATGTACCAATTAATGTAAATATCAAGGGACAAAATACCACCTCTTGGACATTAGCCGCCACTATTGGATCAAATCAATATATTCATCAATACTGCCTAGCAACATGTGGTACATATCCTACAAATTATACACCAATGACTACAACTTATTCACTAGCAAAAAGTAATCTTGCTGCTAGTGGAACTCAAAGCATAGATTTGGGTATATCAACTCCTTCAAGTTCTACTGATTATACCGAACAATCTGTAAATGTAATGGTGCAAGCAGTGGCCGTCTAGAGAATTTGTAGTATAATAGACAATCTAAAAATTAATAATTTGATAAATGAAGAAAATCCTTGTTGTCTGCCTACCGTTAGTATTACTACTTTTATTACCAATAACTGATGTTTTTGCGACAATTGGAGTGGGTGTTGGAACAGGAAAGATTGTTGTAGAAGATGAACTGAAACCTGGTTCTGTATATAGATTGCCATCTATCTCCGTTATTAATACTGGAGATGAAACTGGAGAATATTCCATTGGAATTGCATATCATCAAGATCAGCCAGAATTAGAACCACCTAAAGATTGGTTTAAATTCTCTCCCGATGTATTTTCTTTAGAGCCTGGTCAACTACAACAAGTGGATGTAACATTAGATGTACCTGTTAATGCTATTCCTGGTGATTACTTTGCGTACGTAGAAGCTTTTCCATTAAGTAATAAAGGCGATGGATCTGTTACTACAATAGGAATAGCAGCTGCTTCAAAGCTTTATTTTGAGATTACTCCTGCTAATGTACTTGCTGGTGTATATTACAAAGCTATCTCCCTATGGAAATACTACCAGCCATGGAGTACAAGAGGAGCGATAGTAGTAGGTGGAGTAGTTACATTGCTACTAATGAGAAAATATCTTAATATAGATATAAATTTGAAGAAAAGAGATGAAGATTAAACATAATAATGAGGTTTACTCTAAACAAAGACTACAAAAGATTAATAATCATTCCCTTTTTAGCATTCTTCCTTTTACCTATTTTTAAAGTATACAGTCAAGGAGAAGCCACTCACTTAATAGAAGCAAATATTAAACTCGCTATATGCGGTAATGAAGTAGTTGAAAGAGGAGAGGATTGTGAACCACTTCTTTTTGTTGATTTCC
>CAYSEU010000063.1:0-3130 GCA_964430365.1 uncultured Candidatus Saccharibacteria bacterium | reverse complement strand
ATATCATTCATTTTTACAAAAAAGAGAATATATATCAACCGTTGGAATGTGGATTCCAGTGTACACTGAAATCCACTCAGTGGAGTGCCCTCACACCGTCCAATCGGTTTTGACCAAAGAAAACGTCTTTTCTTTGGTACTTTGTACTAGCGATCCACTAGTACAAGGGTTTTAATTGGTCGGTTAGAAAGAAAAACCGACCAATGCTGGCCGGTTATAAATCGTTATTAAACGCAAGGCGTTATTGCTATACCTAAATATACCATATATTAGTGAAAAAACCAATCCCTATGCCCTAAATCTCACTAATCCCTCTCCCACAATATCAAAGGTATACTCCTCTGATATATCTGAAAGAAGAACACCATAACTTGCTAAAAGCTCAGAAGGTTTACTTCCTCCTTCCAATGCTAATTGTATATCATCTTTTTCAATACCCAATACCTCACTTAACATGTTAACTATTTTAGAATCTCCCTCTGTTTTAGATTCATAATGAATAGAGTTAACTTTTATTATATTGTTATTAACAGTATATACAGAAACTAAATTAGAAGGATTATATATATAGCTGTTAATTACAGGCCTGAGAGCGGAAATAAATGCGATACCCAACACTGAAACAAAAATAGTTAAAACAACTACTCTTTCTCTGTTTGTCATATTAAATATCCATGACAATTTAAGTATGTAATATATGCTATGGTATATATTTAATAAAATCCATAGTTTTTGGATTATAGATAAATAATATGGATATAAAAATACGAATTATAGAGTGGTAATAAGGTTAAATATCCATTTATACTCAATAACTATAAGGTAAATATGCACAAAATAATACTATATATTCCTCTCCATAATATTAATTGCATACCCATCTATAAGAGCTTTAGTAATCTTTTCTAAAACAGAGGATAAATCCCTTTGATACTGACTTTGAGATATACCCATCTTTAAGGCAGCATTCTCTTGATCAATATGCTCTAAATACCTTAATCTAAGCACTTCTAACTCTTCATAGGTAATACTTAGCTCATTTAATTCTCTTAGAGGTATTCCTCTAGGTTTAAAGTACCTTTGATTAAAGTTGTACCCTATATTTCGTCTTCCTCTTCTTCTCATATAATTTGTAACTATTAATTAAAAACTGGGGCAGTAAATCCACTGCCCCTTATATCTGTTAGGAGCAGAATACTCCCCTCATAGGTGTACCACACTTAGGACACTTCTTTTGGGTACAAGGTATCCCTCTAGTATGCAATTCTTTGTATCCACATGATGGGCATGTACATTCTTTGTTACCTTGACTTCTAACGCCCAACCTAACAGATCTACCTATTTGACCTCCTCTATTTCTGTTTGGCATCTCTAAGATATTAACAATTTAGATAATGGGTATATACCCATTAAATAATAGTATAAGGTTGTTAATATGTCAAGAACAAAAGAAAAGAGATGGCTTTTATATATAAACCATCTCTCTTGCCCAAAACTTTTTTTAATTATCTATTCCCGTTCTCCCCCCTATACATCTCCTGTACACCCTGTACATCTTCTGTAGGCTCTCCCTCACCATTCTCATCACCAGCCTTTATCTCAGCTTGATTTTGATTCTGAGGTTCCTCACCCTGATTCTGTTCAACTTCCTTAGCCTCTACTTTCAATCCAGTACTCTCTTCAAAATTCTTAATCTCTGTCTCCATATCCTGTGAGTATGAATCTCTTACTCTTTGTAATTCACCAGCCTGTGTAGCCTCTCCACTCTCTAACTCTAATCTGTTTTGTACCTCACCTAATACCTCTTGGTTATTTTGGATCTTAGTAGCTAATTTATTCATTACCTCTAATTGCTCTTGAACCTGATTCATATCTCCAGCTCTTAACTGTGTCATTTCACCAAGCATAGCCCTTACTCTCTCCTGTTGAGCCTCTACTTCAGATATACCCTTTGTAATACCCTCTGAATCTTCTCCTTCAGACATTTTCTTCAGCTCTAAAACTCTCTCATCCATTACATCCATCTCATATTCTGCTCTATCTAATAGATTAATGGTAAGTGTCCTTTTAATCTGCTCTACAGCCTTATCTACTGGGAAAAGCATTTCCCCTGGAGTAGCAGAATTAGAAGCATATACTACTCCACTAGCAATAGCGAATATAGTAAATACTGTTGCAACTGTAACAATTGCTTTGAACTTCGTATTCATAGTAAACGAATTAAAAAAATTATTTAAGTTCGTATTACTATTACGATTATCTAGGGAATCGGTTACAACACTATTTAAATGATTTAATGCTTTCTCCTGCCATTGCTGACTTGGTTTAGGATTAATATTTCTAAATTGTCTCTCTAAATCTCTCTCTTCCATATTATCTATTCATAATATATTTTAACTTCTTAATAGCTCTATGTATCATTACCTTAGTTGTATTCTTACTCTTACCCAATATCTTAGCTATATCCTCTATCTCTAAATCTTGTACATACCTTAGTACAATTACCTCTTTCTCTTTTTCCTTAAGCCTATCCAAATTCTTTAAAATATCACTTACTACTCCTTCATCTTCTACAGATATATTTAAATCTTTTACATATATATCTTCGTCAAAACTCTTAATAGATATCTTCTTCTTTCTGTATGTATCTATTAAATAGTTTCTAGCTATTACATATATCCAATTCTTTAATGTAGATTTAGAAGGATTAAAGGTAGTTCTTTTCTCCCAAGCCTTTACAAAAATATCTTGAGTAATATCTTCAGCTAGCTCCCTGTTATACCCACATCGTATATATACATACTTATATAGTGGTTCATTTAGCCATTTGAAAAGATCTTCTAGGTCTTGCCTGCTATTTAGTTGATTAATGCTCATTAACTATTACGTACCAAAAGATATTTAGTTACACAACTGTATTATATCACTAAAAAGTCTTTGAAATATCATCAATTATATCCCAGAAAAGAAGGAAAAAGGAGAAGATGAAGAGGATGAGAGAGAAAAGCATTAGGTAATCAGCAAGCTTTTTGGATGTACTATTCATGTCTGTGAGAGTAAGAATTTAAGTAGGAAGACAAGTTTTACGATATCAAAAATCCTTAGAAAGAGTAAAGTACTTATAGTGGGG
>CAYSEU010000062.1:0-3409 GCA_964430365.1 uncultured Candidatus Saccharibacteria bacterium | reverse complement strand
CTGGTGAATCCATTATCAATCTTACAGAACCAACATATCCTGTATTATTTTTTGCAACAAACTGTATCGATTGCCAATGATATTTATCAAGATATAACTGTTTATCATCTTGAAAAGATATTAATAGACCCTCCTGTAAGAATTTTTCGAAAACTTCTGGAGTAAGGTTTTTTTCTAATAGGTCAAAACCTTGATCTTGGACTACATCTTTAGCTTCTAAATCTACCCAAGCAAAAGGTACACCTTGTAAATATCCTTGTAGTTTATACCTATTTGTTACAACCTCAAGTCTACCTATTTTATCCTCTGGAGTAGAGGCAATCCCTACAAGAACTTCTCCTTCTGCAATATTATCTTTTTCCAAAACATCAATTCCTCTCTCTACCATTACTAAACCCCCTATTTAATCTTATTTAAAGTTTCCTTCACATTCTCTCCCCTTTCTTTTACTTTTGATAAGGTTCTAAGCAGGAGTGGTATTTTAGAAAGGATGTGCGGATTAGTTCTTCTAACAGAACTAGGTATATCTATCATAATGACATCTTTGATCTCTTCATTAGCAACAATTCTTCTCATTGATTCAATCATTAAAGTACTAAGTAATGTGGCAGTTGTACCCACTTGATATGTTCTTGTATCCTTATCGTCCCTATTAATCAATTCCTCTAATTGTTCTACTGGGACTTTAAGAGGATTAATAGGCCCTGTGAAAGCGTTGTATATATAATCTAAATACTCTGACTCAGACAGTATTCCCTCTTTATATGCATCTTTTACACCAGAGAATTCGTTCATTTTTTCTTTCGAAAGTTCTCCTTTTAAGGGTTTAATATCCTCTTTATCATATCGATATACTGCAACCATTGCCGTACCTGCCAGATCATAACCTACTAAAACAGGTTTTTTTAGCTCTGCCGACAATCTATGTAATTCATATATGATATCCAAAGCCCTTATATCAACAGCATCAATAACAATATCAGAACTTTCTACATACCTTCTGGCATTCTCTAAAGTCATACCTTCAGGTTCACTTACCAAAGTTTCTTTAATGAATGGATTAATTTGAAGTAAATTCTGAACAGTCATATCAGACTTACTTTTACCTATCTGATTTACTGTATATTGCTGTCTGGAAAGATTGTTCACTTCTACCTGATCTGGATCCATTACCGTTATTCTTTCTGCACCAGATCTAACCGCCATCATAGCAATAGGATTTCCTACACTACCTACTCCAGCCACCAATATTTGTGTGTTTCTAAACTTCTCTTGAATAGTAGGATCTATAAACTTACTAGCTGATACAGTTAGCTGTTCATAAAACTCTTCTCGTGTAAGAGATATAGAATTTGAAGAATCTTTTGTTTCTGATTCTAAACTACTGTTTGTAAATCTTTCTAACATAGAATGTCTTTATTAAAGTATTCTTAATACGATAATTCTATCATATATTGATACCAATATTCAACCTATAGTATTGCTATCTCCCAAATTCCCATATTAAGAATCTTCTTACCTCTAAAGGCTCTCCTAATTTAGAAATAGATTCCTCTAAAAGATTTTGTATAGTTTTAGACTCATCCTTAAACCATTTCTGCTCAAGTAAGCATTTCTCTTGAAGATAGCTATTTAACTTCCCCTCCACTATTTTTTGAATAATGTCTTCTGCTTTTCCCTCACTTTGTGCCTCTTTTAGAAACAATGCTTTTAATTCCTCTAACTTCTCAGAAGAAATACTCTCTTTAGATACATATTCTGGTTTCATAGCAGCTATCTGCAATGCTAACTCATGTACAAAGGCTCTAAAATCGTCATTCCTTGCAACAAAATCTGTCTTACAAGATACCTCTACTAAAGCAACTAATTTCTGTTCTTTGCCATGTACATATGACTCAATTATACCCTCTCCTGCACTAGCACATTCACTTTCGATAGGTTCATCCCAACCTCTTTGCTTGATTAGTTCTACTGCTTTCTCAAAATCTTTTTTTGTTTCCTCAAATGCTAACTTACAGTGTCCAATCTTTGCACCTGTTAGATTGTGTAATCTATTAATAGCATCACTTCTACTATTGATATACTCTACTGCCTTTTTCATATCACCATCTGATTGGGATAAGGCCTCCTTACAAAGAGCCATACCAGCTGAGGTCTTAGCCCTAAGCATTTTAATATCTTCTATTGATATTGTCATATGTATATCTTTCTAAAGTTATTTAATAGCTTTAAGAATATCTTCTACTGCTTTCTCTCCTACTCCCTTAATAGCTAAAAGTTCCTCTTTATCTTTACCACTTATATCGTCTACTGTATTTAATCCTGCCTCTTTTAGAGCTTTTTCAATCCTTGCAGAAAGACCTAAGTCTTCTACCTTTCTAGAATTACTCTCTGCCTTTACTGCCTCTGCTGCAGCAAAGTCTTCATCTAAGTTTTTCTCTTTCTTTAATACTCTTACTACACCAGTTGTACTAGCTGAAGAACTCTTACCTTCTCTTAATGCCTTCATTCTTAACCTATCTTCCTCTTCCATTTTCTCTTGCCTTTCTCTCTCTTCCATATACTTACTTCTCATATTCTCTAAGTTAGCATTGTGATTCTTTCTTAATGCTGTTAAGGATATAGACTTCTTACCCTTACTAATTACATCTGCAAAAAGATTTACAAAAAGATTAATACTCTTAATTGAGTCATCATTTGCTGGTATTGGGAAGTCTACTAAATCAGGATCACAGTTAGTATCTATTAAAGCAATTATTGGTACACCCGCTATTCTGGCTTCTCTAATTGCGTTCTTTTCAACCTTACTATCTATCACTATTAGAAACTTAGGAAGAGTATCCATGAATTTAATACCCTCATATACCTTGTTTAATCTCTCTACTTCTTTCTGTTTAACTAAAATTTCCTTCTTAACTAACCCTTGTCCACCTGATGCTAACTCTTCTTCTAATTTTACCAATGTTTGAATACTACCTTTTATTCCATCAAAATTAGTGAAAAGACCTCCTGGCCATCTCTTAGTTATGTAAAAAGCACCTACTTCTTTAGCAACACTTTCAATAGTGCCAGCTGCTTGTCCCTTTGTACCAACTATTAATACATTATCCCTATCTACAACCTTACCTAATTCTTCTAATGCTGTAGAAAGTAATTTCCTAGTCTTAACAATATCAATAATGTGGATACCATTTCGAGTTTCATATATATATTTCTTCATCTTAGGATTCCAGCCACTACTTTTATGCCCAAAGTGGGAACCTGCCTGAAGGAATGTTAGTAGATTTGGTAATTCTATTTTAAAGCCTTTGTTTTCTGTCTCTGCTTTAGGAGTAGCAACCTTTGTTGAGACCTTTTTTGTTTTTTCCATAATGTTTTTCCTTTTTTCACCTATCTCTATGGGTAGATA
>CAYSEU010000061.1:0-3494 GCA_964430365.1 uncultured Candidatus Saccharibacteria bacterium | reverse complement strand
ACATAGGGTCCAGACGTGTATGTCCCGCCATTTTCAACATGTTCCAACAAGACCCGTGCACCTTCTTTCAAAACCCTTATGGGGATTGAGTTATTTAGACCTTAAAAAGTGAAAGTTTCAAAAGTAAGGCCTGGTGTATGAAAAGAGTCAAAAAAGAGATATTTTTAAGAGCTCTTGGTTCGAAGATAGAATCCCTACTTTACTATCTTAGGAACCAAAAATTTGTATATTAAAATGTTTATAAACATAGCTACAACAAGTTCAATTACCCCTCCAAAAACCCAAGCAAGAAAAAATATGAGTCCAGTGATTATATGAATCCAAAAAGGTATCTTCCCAGATTCCAAGTCTTGACCTTTTTGAAACTTACATAAATTCCTATAGATTTGTTCTGTAGCATGAATATTATATGGAGCAACAGGATTCTTCGATAAATATTGTATATATATTGTTTTCTCACCATTATCATCAAATATTATTTTTATTGCAGAGTTATAAATTTGATTAAACTTTATTTCTTTAATCGATTCTTTTTTGATTATGTATTCTGATCTGCTCTCCAAGAAAGAATTATCCTGTTTCTCTGGATTCCCAGTAAAAATAATTTCCTCTGAGGTAATTCTCATATTAGTAGGTACTGGGTTTTTAAATTCAACCTTTAGGTCAAAAAACTTCGTCAGTTTTTTCATAACTCTTACAGTCGTTTCGAAGTCTCCCTCTGAATCTATGATTGGTATCTCATTTTGAACATTTTGAGTTATGGTTTCTTGAATTGTAGGTTGAGAAGAAGGGGTAGCAGAGACTTGTTGAGGAATTGGAGTCTGCTGAGGAAGTACAGAGGGACTTTGTGCTTGTATAGTCTCAGGAGTTTGAGAATTCTGGTTTGGTTGAATAGGATTATTTATCTGATTTGTATTCTGTACGTCCATATATTCAATATACTACATATCATTATTTAATTGCAACTTATAAATAATTAATCATTAGGTTCCAGATCCGTATGCTCCGCCATTCTTTCAAGGTTGCTCCAAGACCCGTCCACTATATCTAGGAATCCCTTGGTTGCTTCACTATTTCCCCCTTAAAAAGTTAATTCTCAATTTCACATCCTGGTGGATGAAAACACCCACTTTTAGACCACTTTTTACCACCCCACGGTTCGAAGGTAGAATGCTTATGTAGTACAGTTGCTTTATCTACTTCGATAAACATCTCCTATATGCTAATATATTTAATAATGTTAGAAACAGAAATACTTCAAAATCTTTCTAAAATAATAGGTATGGAACCTTCCCACCTCTTATTCTTTATTATCGCAATCTTAATATCATTGGTAGCAATATTAATAGCTGTTATTCTAGATTCTAAAGAGATTTCTGGCTTTAACTTCGATGCAATAATATTTCGTAGATTTGTAGGAGGGGTTAAAAGTATAAATAAAGTATCAGAGAATCTTAACATACTAAGAATACAATCCTTTATAAAGGGTAAACCCTCAGTTACATCTACCAATGCCCAAATTATTCAATTAGCTATTTGGGGATATATAGAAATAAAGAAAGATGGGAAAAAAGTAGAAATAAGGAAGACATTAAAAGATTCTAATACTCTACCCCCTGAGTTACAGAAGTTTCTTGAATCCCTTTTTGCTGAGAAAGACATAATCTCTAATGAGAGGAAATTGATTGATACTGAAAAAAGAAGAGAAAACTTCAAACTTGCTAAAAATCTAGAAACCATTTTTAAAGATTTATCCTTAGGGTTAGAAGATGAAGGCTTTTATAAGAACAATTATAAAGCTATTTTCTTTGGTATAAAAATACTTGCACTAATTGTTATTTTTATATCTACACAACTTTTTAATATTGAATATTTTTATAACACCTACCTTTCTTATGCTTTAATTGTAATCGTTTTAGTATCTTTCTCAATAATACTTTTAGGGAAGAAATCTTTTTTAAGATTAATTCTTTCAAATGATGGTATAAAATATCTAAGGGAGATACAGGGTGTATATTTATATATAAAGACAGCAGAAACAGATAGGATAAACTTTCATAACAATCCTAAAGAATATAAAGATAGTTTTATGGATCTCTTACCATATGCATTGTTGTTTGGTATGAGTGATAAATGGTTAAGACATTTACCATTACAAACAGTAGATTGGGGAGATGACATATGGAGTGAAGATTTCACCTCTTGGTAATATATTCCCTTTTTATACTGTCTCTTTTGTCTCATTCTCATTTTACATAGGGTCCAGACGTGTATGTCCCGCCATATTCCATATTTTGACATTTAATTTTGAGTATTATAAAGTTAAAGCATTAAATTAATTCCGTTTAATACATGGATAGAGAAGCAAGATTACAATTCTGGAAAAAGATCGGAGAAGTAAAGCCAGATGTTATTGCCCCTTTAATAAATACTGCTTTTAACAGTAATCTACCAAAATGGCCAAGCTTAGAGCAATCCTTTATTACCCTTAAAAAAACAAATGGAAATACAATAATAGCAACAGATGGACTATCGAGTCATTTTGATCCCACATTAGAAAATAATAGTCCCAATATTAACGGCTTTGAAGTAGAAATATATGTTGAAACTGATGAGGAGATTGCAGATATTACAGCTAGCTATCAATTTGATCTGGTATATCAAATGTCTTTACAAGTTGCAGGTGGTATGAAATTAAAAGAAATGTTAGATAAATATGGAATTTTAACCTCTGAATTATATGATATTAGGGTACCTGCGGAGTTTCAAAATTCTGAAGGAAGAGCTGGGGTAATACTTGGCCTACCTTCATCCGATGTCCAAGATTCCTTGCAACTATCTTCTTCAAGTATAAAGATTGTGAATATTAAGTTACTCACACTAGACGAATTAAAATATGTCACAGAGAATGGTGCTTCAGGGAGAGAAAATTTAAAGAATCTATTTGCGGAAAATTCAAAAACTGTTTCAAGCTTAACTAGAAAGTCAGTAGTAAGTTAATCTGTTCTTATGTCATACTATAATTAATTTGACGGAACTAAATACATATGGATATATCCACTTTGCTAAGTTTAATTTTGACAAAATATCCTTCTATATATACTAGTGAATCAGCACAAAATACCCTTATATCAAACATTGAGAAAATGAATCCTCTTCTCAGAATAAGTTTAGAAGAAGTTCTTCAAAATAAAGAGGTCCCTGAAATTAATCTACTTGGATATACAGTTGAAACATTGAAAATAAATCATGGTATGAATGAGATTGCAGCTTACTTGACACTTGATTGGATATTAAGAGAACCCAATCAGGCATTACACTCTTTAGAGAAAGGGCATGACAAAGTTAATATCTCTCTTTAAGAATACTCTTGTACAATTCCTACATCTTTTGTCTCGTTCTCATTTTACATAGGGTCCAGACGTGTATGTCCCGCCATTTTCAACATGTTAGAACAGAATCTCCTTTCACTTATTCTTCAATAATAAACATGT
>CAYSEU010000060.1:0-3584 GCA_964430365.1 uncultured Candidatus Saccharibacteria bacterium | reverse complement strand
TATTATATATTTGAGATTTTGCAGTAACCATTATTGTTGGAATATCATACCCTTCATCCTTTAGTCTTTTACTTAAAGTGATTCCATCTATCTCTGGGAGATTTAGATCTAATAGTAGGCATTCGTATGTATCTATATGTATTTTTGATAATGCTTCCTTCCCATCTTGAGCTTCATCAACAATGAAGTTTCTTTTCTCTAAATATCTTTTAATTATCTTTCTAAGAGATTCTTCATCTTCAATTATTAATATTTTCATACCTCTATTATACTAAATATATTATTAATACATAGAATATATGTATATCAGTGAAATGGAGGTAAAGGAATTGAAAATATAGTGAAGCGGTCTTGTCGTAACCAAAGGCAAATGGTGGGACATACACATCTGATATATGAAATGAGACAAAGAAGACAGTATAACAAAGGGAGAAAAACTGTTTCACTCCTGATATAATGAAATATGATAAATATTGATTTTGCATCAATTGAAGATTTTGGAAGTTTCCGGTTATTTGATCCTCATAGTAAATATATTAATCCTCAGTTAATAAAAAGTAAGATACAGAATTTCGAGATTATTCTTGCAAAGGAGGACTCTGAGATAGTAGGGCTTCTTAGATTAAATTATATCTGGTCTACGAGACCATATATTGAATATATATTTGTTAAAGAGGATAGGAGAAATAGTGGAATAGGAAAACAGTTACTCCAATTTCTGGAAGAGTATCTTAAAAATGAATATGCATACCTATTCTCATCTTCAGAGGAGCAAGATTTAAAAGCAATAGAGTGGCATAGAAGGAATGGCTTTAAAGAGATGGGTAAACTTACTGATTTAAATTTGCCACATGATAAAACAGCAGAGATATTTTTTAGTAAGAAGATATCAGATATTGGGAAATTAAAAGAATATGATATATAGAATATTGTATTTCTAAACTGTACCATATAAGTATTCCACTTTCTAACCGAAGACTTTTAAAACTACTCTTTTTTGACTCTTTTCATACACTAGTCCTTACTTTTGAGACTTTCACTTTTTAGAGTCTAAATAACTCAATTCCCATAAGGGTTTTAGAATATAGTGGATGGGTCTTGTTGGAACATATTGAAAATGGTGGGACATACGGGTCTGATACGTATATTAATAACTAATAGTTATAAGGAGTGTAGGAATTGGACAAATGTATATCCTTCTTTTATCAGTATCTATGAATGCCCCAATCCATAAATCATACCAAGCAAATGAGATTTTGAGCTTTGTGGTTTTGAATAATACATAATCCTTCATTCTGATAGTATAGATAAACTAAGACGATTTGTATATGTTTGTATAATCAAGAATGGTGGGACATACATGTCTGGAACCTGAATAGGACAATTGTTATAATCATGAAATGAATAAAATTCTCCTAATTATTAAAATTGTAATATTGATATTTTTATCATTAGTATGGTTTGTTCTTGTACAAGCAGAGTATGAAATGATAACAAAACCATACCTACAAAATGATTTTCCAATAATTAAGGGGATATCAGCTGTTTACTTTTTAGGGTTTATCCTATTAATCATAGGCGTACTAATCATTATTCTACAGTTTTCGATAAGGAAAGGTATAAGACATTCTTTGAAATAGAGAAGGTCTAGAGAGAAGCAGGAATAAAACCTTAAATGAGACAAAAGAAACAGTATACAAAGTGAGTAGAGTTCTATATTTGATTCCAAAGATCTTTGTTATATACTGTTTCATTTATATTAACTCTTTAATAGTTTATGAGGATACTTTTTGACATACTGATTATTCTCTGTTCTTTGTCATTACTAATCTTAGGAGCAGAATGGTTGTTACAAGGTGCTGTTACAATTGCTCGTAGGAAAAAAATTAGTGATTTGGCTATAGCATCTACATTGATAGCATTTGGTACTGGACTACCAACTATTGCAGTGAATATTGCTCTAATGTGTATTAGCCCAAATGGTATGGATGTTATTGTAGGAAATGCTCTAGGAACAAATTTTGTTAATATTGGTCTTGGTTTGGGTATTTCTGCTTCGATAGTAGCTATAAATACTAAATACCAAGTTTTTGAGAAAGAGATTACTATTTTCTTGGCACTATCTGCAGTGCTCGTAAGTACTGTGTTTGATAGTAAAGTCAACAGAATAGAGGGACTTTTACTATTTTCTATTTATCTTGTCACCCTATATATTCTCTATCAATATTCTCATAGAGAGAATGTTGGGGAGGTAGATAAGACACAAATTGATTTGAATACAAGTACTATTTCAAATACCGTAACTAAGGAAATTAGTATGTGGAAAGTATCTTTACGAGTATTGATTGGAATTGTTTTTCTTTCTGTTTTTAGTGTCATATTGGCATTTATGACGGAGAGATTTGCTCTAGATTTCGGTATAAGTGAGTATATACTTGGGTTAACAGTAATAGGGGTGGGTACCTCTCTCCCTATGATAGTTACATCAATTAGATCAGCTTTTAAGGGGTATACAGATATAATCTTAGGTAATGTTTTTGGAAGTACAATTGCTAATATAGGTTTAGGTCTAGGTATCCCTGCAATTATTGGGACATTGTCTTTTAATCAAGAAGCTGTTTTGGATCTTTATCTTTTTAATATTCTGAATGTTTTCGTAATTTTAAGCATATTAATTGAAGGGAAAATACTTGGTAAGAACAAGATTCTTACAAGACCTATTGGTTTAATAATTCTAATTTGCTATTTTGTATACCTATCTTCTAAAATTTTTTAACTGCATAGAGTGATTTAACCTAATTTACTTAACTCCCATAAGTAGTGGATAGGTCTTGTAGCAACCATTGGAATATGGCGGGACATACACGTCTGGACCATATGTAAAATGAGAATGAGATAAAAGAGATAGTATAAAAAAGGGAATAAGTGTCTTATTCCTGATATAATATTAATATGGATAAAATACAGGAGGTCGAAATTAGAAAAGGAGAAATTAGTGGATATCCAGCCCCAGATCCTCAGACTCAAATAAAATTTAAAATTAAGAGAGAGGCTTTCAAAAAAGAGGGAACAGTTCTTGAAAAAATACAAGCTTATACAAAACTCAATTCAGTTATTAGTAAACTCATATATTCTTCATCTGATAATATTACTGAGTTTTACGGTGGACCATTATATGTTGATGAAGATCTCAAAGATTGGGTTTCGTTAGTAATTATTAAAGATGAAAATGGAAGCCAACCATTCCATGTTATTTATACTAATATGAGACCAGAAGATCGTAAAATCGGACAGGAAGCAACTATTTTGGAATTCGATGAGCTTCAGTTTAAACTTGCGGATAAATATGACAAGAATCTTCGAAGAATTGTAAAACTATTGAGGAACAAGAAGATGTCAATTTATATTCATCCTTGTAATGTGTGTATGTCGTATTATCCAAATTTGTATATCTCAGATAAAAATAGTAGTAAATATCTTGTGAATAGGGTAAAAAAAATATTGAGCTTTTTAAAACTGAGTTCTGTATATTCTGTGATTGATATGAATAGTAATAACCATTTGTATGTGGAAGAAAAAATAGT
>CAYSEU010000059.1:0-3731 GCA_964430365.1 uncultured Candidatus Saccharibacteria bacterium | reverse complement strand
AGAGGTAGATATAGAGAGATTAACAGATATACATAATAGATTAATAAGTCTATTTAAAGAGATTGAAAAAAATATACTTAGTACTACACCCAAGAAATTAGCATTAATAAAGGTTAAAGAGGAAGAGATATATAATATGGTTAGGCAGGATTTTGATATACATGTAGAAAGATTACAAAAAGAAGATGATTACGATGGAAATATATTTGTAGATGCAATATCTATAATAGAATTAACTGTTTCTAAAGTAAGAGATATTAGAAAACTACTACAGAAACAATTAGCAGAGGAATAATATATTAATTCATTTTTAAATAATATGGAAATGTTAAGTATTCTATTCTCTATAGTAGGATTTATAGTCCCTCTACTTGTAGTCGGTGTCGTAATCTATATAATAGTAGCAGTGAGTAAGAATAAAAATGGTAATACAAAATTCAAGCTTTCCTCTAAAATTCTTTTACAGATTTATCTCTATATCATATCTTTTCTAACTCTTGGTGTTGCCGTTATTGGAGGAAGTATCGCTATAAAGGCATCTACATCTTTCTTACTCGATATCCCCTTTTCATACACACTTCAAAGATCCAATAGCTATATGGATGGTAAAGAAACAGTACCTATTTATGATTTAGGCTCCCCAACAAAAGAAATTCAAGCAGAGTGCTACCAAGGTGATCCTATTACTTTTCATGGAATGGATTTCTGCTTTGATTCGAATCAGAGAAAAACAGATTTAATAAATGGTATTTCACTTTTCCTCTCTATGATAATACTCTTTTTAATACATCAATATGCAATATCTAAGATAGGAGATGAAAAAATTATATCTTGGTTAAGGAAAATATATACCTTTGGTTCACTAATTCTTTACAGTATTGTAAGCATTGTAGCTATACCAACCGCTATATTTCAAGCCACTAATTACATTCTCTTTGAAACCAATACTAACGTTTACAGCACTCCTAATGCACCTGCAATAGCATTAGCTGTTGTTCTTCTTGCCGTTCCTCTATGGATTATATTTTTAAAAGAAACAGTAAAGCTTAAAGAGGATTAGTTTACAGATTAGAAAGATATTGTATAATCTAGACTAGTTGCTGGATTAGCTCAGTTGGTTAGAGCACATTCATGGTAAGAATGAGGTCCTGAGTTCGACTCTCAGATCCAGCTTTTTTACTCATAAAGATTTGAGATTTCTACCGGGACATTTTTGTAATCTATAAACAGCTTCTCTTTAGACATACTGTTACTCACTACACCCTCCATCACTATATCTTCTCCTTGCCTGTTTAGAAGAGCCCAGGATAGATAACCATTTTCATTTTTGGATATATTGTCTGGTATAACTTTAAAGATTGGATATGAGGAATTAACGAGATTACCACCATCTGTATTAGGAAAGATACCTGTATCACTACCAGAGGTTACAATAGGAATTAGATAGCATTCATCTGTATCAGTGATTTGAATCTCTTTAGGAGTATTTGCTGGATTTGAAATAGCGTAAGGATATACCTCTAAACTCTTTACCTTACTAGGCAATTTATATATCAAAGGTAAGATTTCTCCAGTAACAGGAGGTTTACCACCAGTAAAATGAAGGAATGTTACCTCTTCCCCTTCTCTACCATACTTTAATGTATAATTCTTCCCACTTTCATCTATAGCAGGAAATGGAAATCTCTCTGCGATAGCACTCCTATACCCACTCTCCCCCATTATAAATTTAGTCGTATCTAATTTAAAAGGCTTCTCTACAAGGATATATCCTCTCTCGTCATACTCTCTCTCTGTTCCTTCTAAGGGAACTTCTGTTGGCATTGATTCAGGTAAGGGAGTCTCCTTCTTACCTTGAGAGTTAAGACTATCTGGTTTAACACCACATGCACTAAATAGAGCCATTATAGCTGTAGCACCAATTAGTTCAGCTGATTTCTTCACAAATTCCCTTCTACTCATGTAACCTTTTTGCTCAGCCTCATTTGCTTTCTTTTCTACTACTTCCCCTATCTCCCCAAATAGCTCTTTTACAAGAGCATCTCCCCTCTCATCTTCACTAACTTCAGGAGTCTTAACCTCCTCAAGTATACTTGTTACTACATCTACATTCTGTGACATGTCATTACCATTCTTTTCTCCTACTTTTTCACCATCCATATTCAATATCTTCTTAAGTTATATATTCCAGTATAGCAAATATTAAAAACACA
Organism: uncultured Candidatus Saccharibacteria bacterium; assembly: GCA_964430365.1. GTDB lineage: Bacteria > Patescibacteriota > Dojkabacteria > SC72 > SC72 > JAVEVH01. The sequence continues at coordinate 1,518 of CAYSEU010000059.1, read as the reverse complement.
ACAAATATATTTGACCAATGGTGAATATTTCAATATAATACTTTGTATTTCCCATGATATCCTATTTTTAATTTGAAACCACAAGGAAATGGCTAAAGAGAAAAGAGAGATAATAGCTTTGAAATGTGAAATCTGTGGTCAAAAGAACTACACACACTACAAGACTAAGAATATGAAAGAGAAAATGGAAAAAAGTAAGTACTGTGCTACTTGCCAAAAACATACTCTACATAAGGAGACTAAAGTAAAATAATTTGTGCTGTTTAACAGTTAGGGGCCCATAGTTTCAACTGGTAAAACAGCGGTCTCCAAAACCGTAGTCCTCCGTTCGAACCGGAGTGGGCCTGCTTAATAATAGAAATATGGATACAATTAGAAAAATAATAAATGAGTTAAAGTTAACAGAGTGGCCAACAGGCAAAGAACTGTTTCAATTAACAGTATATACAGTAATACTCTGTGCTATAATCGCATTAATAATACTAGGTGCAGATCTAGCATATCAGTGGGGATTAACACAGTTTCTTAATTTTGAATTTTAGTTAGAAAGTAAATGGCAGAAGAAAAAAAGAAAAAAACAAACCCAAGAGCTAAGTGGTATGTTCTTAATATTAGGACTGGATATGAAAATAGTATTCAGAAAGAACTAAAGCAGAGAATTGAGGCGACTGGATTACAAGATAAGATTGAGGAGATATTAGTACCTACTCAAAAGAAAATCATTGTTAAGAAAGGTAAACAGAGTGTAATGGCGGATAAGATATTTCCTGGATATGTTTTAGTAAAGATGGAATTAGATGCCTATACATGGGATATTGTAAAAAATACTGAGGGAGTAAGAGGTTTTGTTAAAACAGATAAGTATCCAAGACCACTACCTGAGAGTGAAGTAAAAGCAATTATGAAATTCATGGAAGTAGAACAACCATCATACCAGAGTTCATTCAGTGTAGGAGAAGCAGTTAAGATTACAGATGGTGCATTTGCAGACTTTATCGGTAGTGTAGAAGAAATAGATAATGCGAAGGGTAAGATAAAAGTCCTCATATCTTTCCTTGGTAGAGAAGCCCCTGTAGAATTAGATTTCTCTCAGGTAAGTAAACTTTAAAATATTTGATATATTAATATGGCAAAACCAGTAAAAGCAATAATTAAGATAACAATACCAGCAGGACAAGCAACACCTGCACCTCCAATTGGTCCTACATTGGCACCATATGGTATTTCTACACAGGAATTCTGTGCTCAATTTAACGAAAAAACTAGAGAAGCAGGAGGTATCTTAACACCAGTAATCATTACAATATATGACGATAGATCTTTTGACTTCATAACTAAGACTCCTCCAACATCAGAATTAATTAGGAGAGAATTAAAGATTAAGAAGGGTTCTGCTAGACCTAATTTAGATAAAGTAGGAAAACTTTCTAAAGAGCAGATTAAAAAGATTGTAGAAGTTAAGATGCCAGACCTAAACACATCAGATCCAGATCAAGCAGCAAAGATAGTTGCTGGTAC
>CAYSEU010000058.1:0-3776 GCA_964430365.1 uncultured Candidatus Saccharibacteria bacterium | reverse complement strand
CCTACCACTGTAGAAAAAGTCCAACCAGTTACACAAGCTACGATACCTAAAAAGAAATTTAATCTCAGAGAATTCCTTGTTAAGAATAAATTAGTCATACTCTTAGTAATCGGTATATCCATAATACTTGGAATATCCCTTTTCTTTTATTTCGGTATATACAAAAGTAAACCGTACAAGAAACCTACTGAGTTGATAAACTTAAATGATGAATATTTAGTTTCCTTACCTATTAAACAACCTCTTGTTTCTCTACCCATCCCAATTCCTTCAGAACCCAGAACAGAACCTAGTCCAATAAACGGGGAACTGTTTACTAAAACAGAAATGAAGGAGTTAAGTACTAAAAGACCAGTAGCTGTGATGATTAATAACCATGTTGTTGCTAGACCTCAATCAGGATTAAATAGTGCTGACGTCGTATATGAGACATTAGTAGAATCTGGTATTACTAGATATCTAGCAATCTTTTGGAGTGAAGCACCTAAAAAAATTGGCCCTATTAGAAGTGCAAGACAGTACTACTTAGAATGGTTAAGTCCATATGACCCTCTTTTCATATATGATGGGTGTGCATCTACTACTGATCCTAGAACAAATGCTTGTGGGAATATATATACTTACAATATTAAAAGAATTGCTACAATTGGAGCATGGAGATGGAATGATGGTAAAAGGTATGCTCCACATAATGAGTACTCCTCTATTCTCTCTGCTTGGGACTATGCTAAGAAAGTTAATTGGGATAGTATGCCTAATATAGAGAGTTGGAGCTTTAAGAGAGACTTAAGTTCTAATGAGAGAGGACTACAAACAAAGGTTAAAATTGTATTCCATCAGAGGTTAAATAACTCAGGTGCATACGATGTCATATGGACATATGATAGTAAAAGTAATTCATATTTCAAACAAACTGGTGGGAAAGCAGATATAGATCAGGAAACAAATACACAGGTATATGCTAAAAATATCATAATACAAGAAACTACATATACTCCTTCCTATGATTCTGCAGGTAGAGTAATACTAACTACCATAGGGGAAGGTAAAGCTACATACCTAATAGATGGGAAGATATTAACAGGTACCTGGAAGAAAAGCTCTAGAACAGACAGAACAAACTATTATGATAATGATGGTAATGACATCGAATTTAATAGAGGAAGAATATGGGTTAGCGTAATCTCTCGCTCTGTTGGAAAATTTGATATAATTGAGCAATAAATTGCCCCATGGCCTAGAAGGCCTATTTAATATTATATATATTAGGGCACATGCTTAAGAGTTTATTCATATCGAAAGTTAGAATTAGAGTATTAGAGAAATACATGGCAGACATTAATAAGTCTTACCATGTTAGAGGTCTTGTTAGAGAGTTAGGTGAGGAAATTAATGCTGTAAGAAGAGAGTTACTCAATCTTAAAAAAGCAGATATTCTCTACTCCACTAAGGATGGGAATAAAATAATGTACTCTGTTAATAAGAAGTGCCCAATAATATGGGAATTGAGAGGAATGTTTTTTAAAGAATCTGAGACAGGAAGGGCACTATACAATACTCTCTCTCCTGTAGAGGGTATTAAGGTAGCAATAGTTACAGAATCCTTTATTAAAGAAAAATCAGAAGATCCTTCAGATATAGATATGCTCTTTATCGGTGATATGAAAATAAGGGATCTTTCTTTAGCAGTAAGTTCATTAGAAAAAGAGTTAGGAAGAGTTATTAAATTCGCAGCTATGAAAATAGAAGATTTTGAATTTGGAAAGAAAAAACAAGACCCAATCTTAATGAATGCTCTAAGAAAAGATAAAATAATTGTACTTGGTAAAGATACTGACTTACTCTAAATACTATGAAAGTTCCAAAAATTAAACTTAAGAAAATAAATCTAAGTAGTTTCTTTAAATATATACTCTCCGTATTAATAAGTTCTTTTATACTAGCCCTTGTATTAATATCCTTACCTCTTACAGAAAGGATTTCTTCCTCTACTACATATGATTTAATAAATAAAAAAGATTACTACTGGTCTAAACAGTATACTCTACAACTAGATACTACCGAGAGTATAAGAGTAGAGAATGATATAGAGGACGTAAAATCCATACTACAAAGGAGACTTAGGAAAGTAGGTGTAGAGGAATCTTCTCTAAACCTTTTTAAAGAGGGTGAGACAAACTTTTTAGAATTAACAGTACAAACCTCTAAAGATATAGATGTAGTAGAGAGTTTAATTAAGACTCCTTTCATTGTAAACATTGTTACTAGGAAGGCAGATGTAGATTTTGAAAATCCAGAGGATGTAATAGCACCATACCTTTTAGAGAATTACGACCCTACAACATTTACAAGAGCTTCATTTAGAAATGTATATGTTACTCAATTAAAGAATTCTAACAATGAATACTCCTACTTTGCTCTTTTTAAAACATGGCCATGGGGAAATGAATGGAAAACATTCCTACAAGAAAATGCCGGACAAACAGTAGGTGTAGCTTTAGATGAATTCGTTACACCTGTACAAATACCTACAGATCAATCTCTCTTTGCAGTACCAGTATCCTCTACTGAGGAAAAATATGCACAAGCAGTTAGTATTCTATATAACTCGGGACAGATGCCTATCTCATACACTGCCGTAGATGAGAAAGAGATAGCAGTAGATATAGCTGAAATAGACTACATTAAATTAACAGAGGGGATATTCGTAGCTATTGTATTAATATATCTCTACCTTTTGATAATAAATAAAACTCCTAAAGATACCTTACTACTCTCTGGTATATCAACTGTACTTACCGTGTCTGCCTGGGTAGCATATTTAAAAATTTCAGAAACCCCTACCGATATATTCATCTTAGCATTGGAAGTAATAACCATAGTCGTTATGATACGTCTAATAACTGAAAACATAGAGTCTAGAATGATAGTAACAGTATTACTTTCATTAATATCTAGTTTAAGCATATTAATGGGATCTGGATATATACAGATATTCGCATATGATTTATTAATATTAATAATCCTAAGTAATTTTTCATTGTATATAAGTAAATACTATTTAGATAATGTAAGAAAATCATTAAAGCTATGAATCTTTTTCAAAATATAACTAACAACTGGAGTAAGTATGAAATAAATATGGAAATAGCATTCCTCCTATTAATCTTTGCAGTATCAGTTCTAACAATATATCTCTCTACTAAAGAGAGAAAGATATTAATACTTTCAATTGTATCCTTTGTAGCAGCAACATTTACAAACTTAGTAGGAATATATATTGTGAGTATACTTTTTAAAATAGATATTACAGAGATATTTAAGATGATACCCCTAGTTACATATATTTTAATACTCTCTAACCTTGGTACCTTAATAGGGTATTACATATCAAAAAGAAATAGTAAAGGATTTAAGATATCAACAGTAAGAAAAGAATACTACACTGATTCTTTAAAGCAAACCATATTTTTACTTCTTTTAGGTTCCTCTACACTACTCTTTCTTTCAGTACAAACAGAAGCAGTTATCTCCATATCCATTCTCTCTAGCATAGTGGCAATATGGTCTACATACGCAGTCTCTAAATATATTCTCAAATGATAGATTATAAAGGTAAGATAATTGTAATAGCTGGTCCTACTGCATCAGGTAAATCAGATATTGCCATTAACCTAGCTAAAGAAATAGATGGATATATAATTAATGGAGACTCTAGACAGGTATATAAACATTTAGATATAGGGACTGCTAAACCTAAATTTCAAGACTCTGAG
>CAYSEU010000057.1:0-3823 GCA_964430365.1 uncultured Candidatus Saccharibacteria bacterium | reverse complement strand
AGATAGATAGTAGTAGGTCTCCATATACACTACCTACATTCCCTATTAAAAACTTTGTAAAAGGTAATAGTATAAGTAAGGGAGTACAGATTCCTTTACAATAGTTAGAGGAAAGAATATATTGAGAGTACATTACTGATTTAGAAATAGAACACATGGTAGAACAATTAATAGAAGAACATACTACTCAATATCAAGAATATATAGATTCTGGAGGACTATTTACACAACAAGATTATGAATTAGTAACAGGAGAGCTTCATATAGATGAATTACCTCCTTTAGAGAATTGTAATATCAGTCAGATAGAACATATTTCTTCTTACTGTGGTGTAATACCAAGTTTTAAAGAAATATTACTCTACAATACTCTAAGAGAGAAAATGCGTCCTCATTGTAAAGATTCTTCTTGTCCTACTATGTCTGATCATATATTGATAAGAGAAATATTTTTACTTACTGATTCCAATGGTGATAAGTATAGAGCTATTACACAGAGATATTCATATATCTTTGAATTGGAGTAAGGTAGTATATATTACTTTACATAGTTAATGTATATAGGTATAGTTTAATTAGATATATTATTTTATTACTGCTCTAATATATTAAAAGTTTTTATTCTTGTAATAGCTATTTTATTAGCATTAGCTACATATATATCACACCCTATATTAGCAGGTGGAGATCAGGTACAGGGAGGTAAGGCAGTGGGTACTGCTAATCAGTATTGTGATACTCCTGATTATAATGGAGATTGTCCTTTTGGTGATTATCAGCCATAAATATCATACTCTACATTTTGTAGATATATTCAGAATTAAATCTGTACATTTAGTTTTATATATAAAATATATATTTTATTATATAGGCTTGACTTAGTAATCTTCTCTTACTAATTTATATATTAGTATCGTATTTAAATTTTAATTAAATATGGTTTTTTATTTAAATTGTTTTAAATATCCTATGAAAAAGATCTTAACAGGATTTTTAGGATTATTCTTAGTAATAGGAATAGTAGCAGGAGCAGGATATGCACTGTTTAGTAGTAAAGCTACAATTACAGGAATGGTACTGGGGACTGCAACACCATCCTTGCAAGTATGGAATGGTTCTACATGGGTATCCGAGATAGATCTCGCTGGTGACACAACTTTTTTTGCACCTCTTTTACCAGGGGAAATGGATTGGTCAGACTTTTACCTGAAGAATGAAAGTAATGGAACCTTTGATAAATTAGACTTCACCGTTACTGGGAAAATTAAGTCAGCAGCTGGTGATTGGTACGCTCTAAAAGATGTTGTTAGGGCAAGAATATGTATTTACAGTGATACTGATGCTAACCATTGTGATACTACAAAGACATCCGAATGGTTTACACTAGACGAATGGTACACAGCTGAACATAACCTACCTGGAAATCCTTTGGAACAGGGAGAACAAGCTCGTTATAGCATTGTTTTGTCTATAGATTCAAGCTATACAAATACAATTGCAGGAAAGACTATAACTGGTCTAAACTTTGAGTTTACAGGTACACAAGTACTCGAATAACTCTTGTATCTACACAGACAGTATAGTTATGTACTGTCTGATGTGGATATAATAAAAAAAATATTCAAATTAATAGAATGGATCATATTCCTTACTTTAATATTCATTCTTTTTTTAGTTGCTTCTCCCCTACTCCCTACTAAAACATACATATCTACACATGTAGTATCTACTGGCTCTATGGAACCTGAAATAATGACTGGATCTGTAGTATTTTCTACCTTAAAAAACGAAGAAGTAAATAAAGGGGATATAGTGGTATTTAAATCACCTGATAATGAGGAAATTACTGTAATACATAGAGTAATGGATATTAATGGAGAGGAATATACTACTAAAGGAGACAATAATGAGAATAAAGATAGTTGGGTACTCTTTAAAAGTAATATATTAGGTACTGTAATATTTACAATACCATACCTAGGATATGTAATAGACTTTATGAAAACTCCCCTAGGGTTTGGATTAGTATTAGGTATACCAGCATTAATATTAATAATCTCCTTTATCAAACGTATTAAAGATGGAATCAATGATGAAGTAGAGAAAAGAACAGAAGAGGAGGTATTTAAACACAAAATACAAACAGAGAAGAAACCTCCAATACTACCCCTAATACTCTTAATATCTACATTTCTTTTTTTAAGTAACCCACCATCTGTATATGCACTCTTTAGCTCTAATGTAAGTATTACAGGTATAACAATATCAATAGGAGAGATGAGAATGCCCAAGGTAGTAATAAATGAAGTCATGTGGAGTGGTACATCACTCTCTACTGATGATCAATGGATAGAGTTAAGAAATACTACTGAAGAAGATATTAATATTGGTAAGTGGAAAATATACTATTTAAGAGATTTAAACAAACCTCCAATAATGATACCTGCTAATAGGGTAATACCTAGTAATGGATATTTCTTAATATCAAATTACTCTAATGAGAGTAATAACTCATTACTTAATATAGAGAGTAATATGTCTAATGCTAGTATGAATCTTTTAAAAGAAAACAATGGTAATTTAATATTAAAAGATAGTAATGGTAATACAATAGATACTGTATTAGGAGATTGGCCAGAGGGTGTACAGGGTGAGACCTTTAACTCTATGCAAAGAACAGATGATGGTATAGATGGTACAAATCCTAATAGTTGGTATACGTGTAGTAACTCCCTATGTAATAGTTCTGATTATTGGAAAACAGATAATATATATAACTATGGTTCTCCTAATGATATTAATATTATTGATTAATTATTTTAAACAATTGACATAGTATAGGGGAGTTGTAGACTTATAGCAGGAATTGCCCAAATTAAATTTTTATATATAAATATATTTTTATTTAATTTGTTATATTTCTTTATTATGAAGAAATTACTTTCTTTAATACTAGGAATTACTCTTGTTTTCGGAATTGCCTTTCTAATAAACTTCGAGGCATTCGCAATAGCAGAAAAACCTGCTGGAGTATCCTGTACAACAATACAAGATGGAGAATTACGGGCAAGCGATGGTTCTATAATTACAGTAGGTTATGATAGCTGGGGATATAATTATCAAGCCAGACTATTTAAAGGAGGATACTGTGACGCATATCGTGATGCAGCATGGTGTCAAAAATGGAAAGAAGACTCATTATTAATGAAATGGAATGATGCATGGCTATCAAATAAAGACTGTGATGGAGATGGAAAACTCGATAGACATTACGGCTTAAACAGCTACATTGATTCTGGAGCTTGGTTAACAAATATTCAGAACGGATCTTATGAGAAAAATGGAGAAACTTGCGACTGGAACTACTTTGTTAAGATTGTTGCTGTACCAAGCGATGCTAAAAACATAGGTGGTATTTGGTATAACAATGATGGAGGAGAAATTGGAAAAGCAATATGGGGAGAATTTGCAGTAACTATGGAAGTATACAATGACTCCTGTACTGGAGAACATGGTGTAGAATATAAAAGTCCAGTATCTGTAGGACTAGGAGTTTACTAATTCAAGAAATCTAAGAAATTAAAAAGAGGAGCCCTACACTCCTCTTTTTCTTTACATACTCCACGCCTCTATCTCTTTCCTATATCCTAAAATATAAATATAGAAAGAATAGATAATATCTAAACTAACTGTACAAACCTCACATTAGTAATACTCTCTATAGAGTAACCGCTCTCTATCTTCCTTGCTCTTACTAACCTCTCCCTATTCCCTATATACAAAGGAAGTACAATAATACCACCATCTTTTAATTGATCTCTCC
>CAYSEU010000056.1:0-3914 GCA_964430365.1 uncultured Candidatus Saccharibacteria bacterium | reverse complement strand
AATGAAAAGAGGAAAGAAATATAAAAAGATAGTAAAAGATTTAGATAGGAGTAAAACATACTCTATACAAGATGGTATTAAACAGGCAAAAAAGACCTCATATAGCTCTTTTGTAGGTAGTTTAGAGTTACATTTTGATATTAAAGTACCTAAGGATAAGGATCCTAAATCTATTAAGGGTGCAGTATCACTCCCCCACTCTACAGATGTAAAGAGTGTATCTATAGCAGTATTTACAACACCTGATAAAGAGAAAGAAGCAAAGGAGGCAGGTGCAGACTTCGTAGGTTTAGATACATTAATAAAGGATATTAAAGCAAACAAGATTACATTTGATGTAGCTATCGCTATGCCTTCTGTAATGGCTAAGATAGCAGTACTTGGTAAAGAGTTAGGTCCTAAGGGATTAATGCCTAATCCAAAAAATGGAACAGTAACAGACGACTTTAAGTCTGCAATAGAGGAATACAAGAAAGGTAAACAGACATTTGCTTGTGATACCTCTGGTGTAATACATATTAAAGTAGGTAGATTAGATTTAGATGATGAAAAACTATTAGAGAATATATCAGTAGCTATTTCAGCAGTAGAAGATGTATTAGGAAAACCATATAACCAGGTTGTAGAGAGAATGCATATAGCTCCTACAATGGGTCCTAGCTTTAAGATAGATTACAAAAAGACTGAGTAAATAATCATAAATAGCAATTATTAAGACCTCTTCACAGAGGTCTTTTTATTTATACTTGATATTTTTAATCCTATAGGGATATAATGTGGCTTGTTAATAGGTCTACCGAGACCATCGTTTGTTCGTTAAAAAGTTGTTGTTCAAAAAGGGAGATAAAATGGCAACAAAATGCAAAGAGTGTAAATATTGGCAGTATTGTGAAGACTGTAAAAAAGAAACACAGGAAGAACAAGTCTTTACTATTATGGCCCAGCCTATTAAAAATCATAGAAGAAACAATAAGTGTTTGTTCATTAACGGTAGCACTCTATACCACAAGGGTCGACCATTTCATATTACAGGTATTACCCAAGGGGACCCTAATAATGTTATTGCAACAAAGGAAGGTTTTGTTTTCTATACAAGGAAGAAAGACGGGAAAGAGTACTTGATAAAAGTACAACACATTGAAAAGAATGGTAAAAAACCCGATTGTGTAGAATGTCAAGACATTTACTTTGGTTTAACACCCCAAGACTTAATAGCAGACCCAAGCTGGTAGATAAAAAATCTCGGTAGACTAAAACAACAGAAGGGAACTATGTAGTTCAAAATATATCTCGTATGAGTATATAAATAGTTCCCTTCTGGTAAGCCCTTGACCCCTACTCTTACTTTGTATATAATCCCTACAGTATTTAACCGAAGAAGTATGGTATATAAATAAATCCATACGAGGTAAATAGTAATTCAATATTAATTAAATAAACATAGAGATGTCTAAAAGTCGTACTCAGAAAGAAGAGTTGCTTAAAAAGTATAAAGATTTAATAGAAAGTAAATCGGGATACCTTTTAGTTAACTCAGATAAGATAGATACAGCTACTGTAACTACTCTTAAAATCCAATTAAAGGATGTAGGTGCTAATTTTACTGTACTTAAAAACAGTATATTTAAAGTAGCATTACAAGATACAAAACAACCCTTACAAACACAAGATTTTGATGGACCTACAGCATTAATAGCGTTTGAACAAGACCCAACAGAACCTGCAAAATTAGTAAAAAAGATTCAAAAAGATGCAGAACTCTTAGAACCAAGAAGCGGTGTATATGAAGGAGAATTCTTAACTGCAGAAAAAGTTATGCAATTAGCAGATATACCATCTAAAGAAGTATTACTATCTAGACTTGTTGGTACTATGAATGCGCCTCTAACAGGCTTTATGAATGCAATTACTGGTAACGTAAGAGGTTTAACAATGGTATTAAAAGGAATTTCTGAAAAGAAATAACATTAATAAAATAATTAAATTATTTAATCTATACATACAATGGCAGACGAAGTAAACAAAGAGCTTCCAAAGTTATCTGATAATGCCCAAAAAGTTATCGAAATGGTTGAGAAAATGACCGTTTTAGAACTAGCTGATCTTGTTAAGGTAATGGAAGACAAGTTTGGAGTAAGTGCAGCAGCTCCAGTGGCAGTAGCAGCAGCTCCAGCAGCAGCAGCTGAAGAAGTTGTTGAAAAATCAGTCTTCAATATTGTTTTAAAGGATGCAGGAAGTAACAAGATTGGTGTAATCAAGGTAGTAAGAGAGATTACAGAGCTTGGCCTTAAAGAGGCAAAAGATCTTGTAGAAGCAGCTCCTCAGACAGTAAAAGAGGGAGTAAAGAAGGAGGATGCAGAAGCCTTCAAAGCAAAATTTGAAGAAGCTGGTGCAAAAGTAGAATTAGAGTAATCTAAATCTTAAAAAAGTATCTTAAAGAGAGCTGAAAGGCTCTCTTTTCTTTTCATCGACAAAATATACATATACAAAGTATAATGGAGGGTTAAATATTCTAATTTTTGATCAATATATATATGTTTGAAACATCCAAGCTAACGGAGTGGATAATTGATCATGGTATATCACAAATGGTATTAGAAATACTCATAGCTATGTGTATTGTAGCAACGATTGTTAGTATCTCTAGATATATTGTAGGAGGTAAGACATATGGTATATATGCTCCTGTACTTCTTTCAATTGCATATTCATATACAGGATTAAAATACGGTTTAGCAGTAACATTGGTTGTAATATTAACCTCTTTACTCTCCTACTCTGTACTCAAAAAGGTAAGAATACACTACATTACTCGTATTGCTACCAACTATATTGTCCTCTCAATGGTATTAGTCTTTTTCTTTCTACTAATAGATACCCTAGGTTTAGGTTTAGAGAATATGTCTAATATTCCCCCACTCGCTTTCATATCAATAGCCGCTCTCTCTGACTTCTTTACAAAACAGTATGTTAAAAAGTCACTACAATCATCCGTAATGACTCTGCTTACTACAATCTTAGTAGCCGTATTTGGATGGTTTGTAATAACTAGAGAAATTATCTCTGACTACTTCTTAAATAATCTATGGTTAATACCTCTACTAGCAGTTCTTAATATCCTAATTGGTATGTTTAAAGGCTTAAGGATAAAGGATTACTTTAGATTTAGATTTACTGGTAGAGACGATGATAAGTAGCATATTAAAACTAAATAAGGAGGTATTAGGTCTAAACAGAAGAAACCAAGAGTATGTAAGACCGTATAACTCTCCCTCGTCTAAAGCTATTGCAGATAACAAGATATTAACTAAAAGAGTACTTAGAGAAGAGTTAATACAAACTCCTGAGGTATATAAGCTAATAAGGAGTAAGAAACAGTTACAGTTTTTAGATTGGGAAAGCCTTCCTAAAAGTTTCGTAATTAAACCTAATCAAGGTACCGGTGGTAATGGAATTATCGTTTTTTACGGTAAGAAGAAGGGGAAATTAGAATGGATTAGACCTAATGGTACCACTATGAATCAGAGGGATATAATATTGCATATAGAAAATATACTAGAGGGCAGATTCTCAATGGGATCTAAAACAGACACCGCTATCATTGAAGAAAGGATCAAAACTGACCCTCTACTTAAACAATATTCATACAGAGGAGTACCTGATATTAGAATAATATGTTTTAACTCAGTCCCCGTTATGGCTATGCTAAGACTTCCCACTAAAAGGAGTAATGGTACAGCCAATCTACACTCAGGAGCTATATGTACAGGTATAGATATTGGTACAGGTATTACTACCTACTCTATGCAGATGAAAAAAAATATCTTTTTAAGCGATACATACGAGTTAATAGATAGTACTGTTGATTTAAAAGATAATAAACCATTAAGTGGTATTCAAATTCCTAACTGGGA
>CAYSEU010000055.1:0-4231 GCA_964430365.1 uncultured Candidatus Saccharibacteria bacterium | reverse complement strand
CTCTAAATAATATTTAGGAGAAATATCAGAAGGTGTATTACAGCAATCACTTTGCAACTGATTTTTTATATATTTTAACTGATTATAGGTAAAAAGTTTCTTTAATGTGTCTAGTACATTATCATTAATTTGGTTGAAAATATATGTGATAAAGTCCCTGTATAATTTAAACTCTGTTTCAGGATTATCTTTTTTTGTTATCCTTAGTAGAACAATATCTACATTTGGGATAGGATCAAAGTCTTTTCTATTAAAATTCTCAATAACACCTAAATCGTAAATTGATGAAAGAATTGTAGCTATCTGTGTATTTTTAAATACACCCATATATCTTTCACTAGTTTCTTTTTGAACAAAGAGATATGCTTCTAACAATTTAGATTTAATATCTGTAATTTTGTTAATGATATCTGATGTTAAAGAAAATGGTATGTTTGCAAATATTTTGTATTCTTTGTTAGGTAGGGTAGAGGTAAGAAAATCTCCATTCTTCAATATAATATTAGGATTATCCTTAAAAAGTTCTTCTAAGATACTGAAATATCTCAGATCTAATTCATATGCTATTACATTGTTACAATGTTTTACTAACTCTTTTGTTATTGCCCCTGTACCAGCACCTATATCAATTACAGTATCAGAGGAGTGTAGATTAATAGAGGATATTATTTCTCTTAGTTTTTCTTTATTTGTATATAAGTTTTGAGTATATTGAATATCTACCATATATATGAATTATACCATCAGGATTAAGGAAAGAGGATTTTTAAGTTCCATGCCTAAAAGTGTAGCCCACCATTTTTTCTTACAAATTTGCTATTATCTTATATATGGTTAATATAAAAGCAATCTTCTTTGACTTCAATGGAGTATTAATACAAGATAAACCAGGATACTCTTCATCTGAACTAGAGACTCGTATATACAAACAGTTAGGTACATCTCTAGATGATAAAGAAGATATCAAGAATATTCTTAAAGATTTGAATTGGAATGAAGAAATGTTTTGGGAATATATTGATAAGAGTTGGGGAGGAGTTTTACCTAATATTCAGCTTCTCCACTGGATTAAAGAAATAAAAAATAAAGGATATAAAACTGCGATAATTTCAAATACCTCTGGAATAATTTTTAGAAAGTATCAAGAGAACTTCTTTGGAGTTAACCTAGAGAATCTTTTTGATGAGATAATAATCTCTTCTGAAGTTAAACAGCTTAAACCAGACAAAAGTATCTATGAAACTGCTCTTACAAAAGTAAATGTAAAACCTAGTGAAGCCGTTATGATTGATGATTCTAATAGATATTTAGAAGGAGCAAATCAATTAGGTATTCATACTATATATTTTGAAAGCAATGAATTATTGGAGAAGGATCTTTCTAATCTCGGCATATACATAGAATAGCTTTTTTCTTAAGTTCCATGCCTAAAAGTGTATCTCACCATTATTATTAGATATCTTTCTTCCTTGCAAGAAATATCCTCCCAAGGTACAATTTATACAGTGAATAAATTGTAATAGGTCTCCTATATTGAAAAAAACTTTCTATGTATATCTTTATAATCGTATTGAAAAAATTGGAGGAGAGAATTTTAATCATATAGGTTGCGAGGGAATAGATAAAGAGTGTGGTGATATACTCTCAGAATTTGTACCCAATTTAAACGATAAGATTAAGGTAAAATTCACAATAGAAAGTACTCACGATAAGGGGAAAATCTTTAAAAAATCCAATGAATTTTCAAAACAGGTTTAATAAAAAATATAAAGATAATGAAAACACCTTTGGTTTAACACCTCTACCAATTGTTAAAAATGCTCTAGACTATGTTAAGAGGGGAAACGCATTGGATTTAGGTGTAGGTAATGGTCGTAACACAATATATCTTCTTTCTAAATCATTCCAGGTAACTGGAGTTGACTCATCACAAGTAGGATTAAATATTCTAGGGGAGAGACTCGGAAGTAACACACAATTAGAAACTGTTTTGTGTGATGTTATGAAATTTGAAACGAATAAAAAGTACGATATAATACTTGCGATAGGATTACTACATTTCTTACCACAGGAAGATAGCACCACTTTAGTAACAAAAATTCAAGGATGGACAAATTTAGGAGGAATAAATGTTCTAGGGGCGAAAATGACCCAAAATGCAATGCAGGATTTACCACATATTTTTAAAAAGAATGAACTTAAAAAGTTCTATGATAAAAAAGGTTGGGAAATAAAAGAATATAATGAAATAGGAGGAAATAATCCCACTGTTCAATTTCTAATAGCCCAGAAAATATCCTAATCTAAGATCTCTACAAATATCAGATTACTTTACATTTCTTCTAAAGATAAAAGAGTTCAGAAGGTTAACCAATTAATAGAAAGAGAATTCCCTAATATACTAAAGCAGCAAGACCGTGATCTAATACTTATATTTATTTCCAAATCTTTAGTAATTTAATACCCTTACTTAAGTATTTTCATAGTAGCGTCGTATTTCTCCTGTATTATTTCCTTCCCTTCCTTAATCATCTTGTTATAACTTCTTTCTAACTTATCCTTAATCATCTGCTTACCTTTGTCTAAACTCTCTCCTAAGTCATGATATACAAAATAGAACATATCTGAAATATTTCTAAAATGAGCCATAGCATCTGCAGATGCTACACACTCTGCTTCTACTGTTTCTCTAGGAATAGAAAGACTACCTCTATGAGCTAATATACAATGCTTTACTCTTTCTATTTTCTCTTGAGGATACCCTAAGGATGTAAGATACATTTGAGCATACTGTGCACCAATGGTATGGTGATTATCTTCTGTACCATCTAATCTTCCTATATCATGTAGTAGAGCAGATATCTCTACAATCTCTTCGTTTGCATTAAGTTTTTCTGCTAACTGTTTAGCATATTCAACAACATATTTAACATGAATATCATACATATTTATACCATCTTCCCTCTTGTCATTATGGTATTTCTCATATACATGATTTCTAACTGTTTCCAATATATTCATTTCTCTTAATCTCCACTTATCTTATTTACATCATTATACTAAATCCCTATTATGTATTTAATATGATTCTTTACATTACATCAAATAAGCAGAAGGTAATTACTGCAAATAACCATTTAAAACCATTGGGGATTACATTAGAAAGTGCCTCTGTAGAAGGTATAATAGAGCCTCAGACAGATGACATCTTAGAGATATCTAAATCAAAAGCAAAACAGGCATATGAGATAGTCAAAAAACCTCTGCTTGTAAGCGACTCCGGATGGATGTTTACTGCTTTAAATGGATTCCCAGGGCCATATATGGCATTTATAAATAGGTGGTTTACTTCTCAAGACTTTCTTAATTTAATGAAAGATAAAGAGAATAGGGAGGTAATATTAAAAGAGTGTGTTACATATATAGATGAGAATAATTTAAAAACCTTTATCTATGATAATAAAGGTATTGTACTTAAACAAGCTAGCGGAGATAGTATTCCCTTAGATCGAATAGTTACATTTAAAGATGATATGAAATCTATGGCAGTATGTGAAAATGAAGGTATTACAAGAATACCTCAAAATGAACTATGGTCTGATGTAGGTAAATGGTTAAAAGAGAATGTATTAGAGTAGGGGTACCCATAGTAATACGATTTCCTGTATAATATAGCTTACTAATATATTATTCTATCTCTAGAATATGGTATACGATTACAATGAGTCGACAGGAGAAAGTGAACAAAGCTCTATTGGTACAATAAATAAGTGTATCATAGATCTGTTTACACAAGAGTCAGATCCTTCAATTGCTTACGATGATATTTTAGAAGATATTAATCTTAATGATGTAGATAGATACATAAATATGTTGGAGATAAATAAAAATCTTCCAAAAGAAATTCCTACAGTAATAGATCAACCTACATTTAAACATATACCTGTTAAAAATATCGATATATTTGCTCAAATGTGTGATTACTCAGGTATTACATTTGAGGAAAAACTTTTTCAAAAAAAACAAAAAATATATATAATAGAATCAACAACATTCGCTATATACATAATCCCTATACAATTAGATGAGAAGTTCTTAAATATACACATTGCATCACTTGAGGATGCACCAAAGTTCGTAATGGATATGTATAATGAAAAGAGAAAGATAGAGTTAAAGGATATAAAATTTGTTAAATTAGATAAGAGAGAGAAATAGTATGACTACAGAG
>CAYSEU010000054.1:0-4382 GCA_964430365.1 uncultured Candidatus Saccharibacteria bacterium | reverse complement strand
ATATTTCAGCAGTACCTTTCTTTTCTGTTTCAGGATTCCATGTTTCCTCTCTGTCTAAAAAGATTACTACGTCAGCATCTTGCTCAATTGAACCTGATTCTCTTAAATCTGAAAGCTGTGGTCTTCTACTTTGTCGCTGTTCAATAGCACGTGATAGCTGTGAAAGAGCTACTACAGGAACATTTAATTCTTTGGCTAGATTCTTTAATCCTTGGGAAACCTCTCCCACTTCTAATGTTCTACTCTCTTTACTATTACCATGCATAAGTTGGAGGTAATCCACTACAATCATATCTACACCCTGTTCTAGTGCTAATCTTCTTGCTTTAGTTCTAATCTGATTAATATGTTGCCCTGCCATATCATCTACAAAAAGGTTAGCATCAGCTAACTCACCCATTGTATTTGCTAACTTAACAACTTTCTCTTCTGTTAATTTGTTAGTTCTAATCTCCCAGAAAGGGATACCCGATTGCATACCCAAAAGTCTATCCATAATTTGCATATTGGACATTTCCAAAGAAAAAAATGCTACATTCTTTTTTTCAATTAAAGTCGCATGTCTCATCATATCTAGCGCTAAAGATGTCTTACCAACAGATGGTCTAGCAGCAAGGATAATGAGGTCTGATTTCTGAAATCCTCCAAGTAATACATCTAATTCCCTAAAGCCTGTAGAGATACCAGCATAATCATCACTCTCTTTAGCATGTGCTGCTCTTTCGTATGCATCTTTAAGTAAGTCTTTAATATGTATAAAGTTACTCTTAATACCTGATTGTGCAACCTCGAATATTAATGACTCTGACTTATCCATTATCTGTGGTAATGGTAATTCTTCATCATATGAAAGTTTAGTTATCTCTGAAGCAGAAGAGATTAATCCTCTTCTAGTAGCATTTTCTTTTACGATATTTGCATACTCCCCTACATGAGCCGATGTAGGTACGAAAGATGCTAACTCTGTTAAGTATGCTCTACCCCCTACCCTACTTAATACTTTTTTCTTTTTTAACTTGTCCGATACCGTAACTAAATCTACTGGTAAACCCTCCTCAAAGAGTTCTAATACATTCTCATATATCGTACTGTGCCTATCTTCATAGAAGTGTAATGGCCTGAGCCACCCAGAAACCTCTATTAAAGCATCCTTATCTAGAAGTATTGAGCCTAATACTGATTTCTCTGCTTCTTCATTTTGAGGTGGAATTCTCCCCATATTTTATTAATTAAGAAATATTACCTCTATATTTTTGTTCTCCTGTTCTGATGTTGGACTTACATTAATATACGATTCATCTTTTACATTTGTAAATCCAAAGAATTTGATGAAATCTTCTCTACTCTTTAAATCCTTACCTACTTTTACTCCCTCTTTTTTGTATGCACATGGTAGTAGTATTGTAGGATCTATATAGTTTAGAATCTTTTCAATCTTATCGTAATCTATAAATAGATCTCCATTACCAATAGGGAGAATTAAAACATCTACATCTCCTAAATCTTTGGTCATAGAAACATCTAATGAATTATCTATTAACCCCATATACACAACTCTAAGTACTGCCTCATCAATTGTATAGAAAGGGGCATCAACTGCCCTCCTAATCATTACTCCCCCAATCTCATACTCTCCTGGTGAAGATATCTCAATTATTGATTCCCTATGATCAGGTTCTACTTTTTTAAATAGGTCACTCTGTTCCAAAATACCCTCTTTTCCTCTTAGCTCTTTCTCTGAAAAAAGTACAACATCTGCTTTACTTTTAGTAAGAGTTAAGCCACTTTCTTTTAATGAAAGAGGATCTGTTAATACAGTAATATCCCCTGTGCTTAACTGAAAGGAAGACCATCCAAGATTTTTAATCTTCATATTTACTTAATCTAATATTATTGGGCAGTACACTACATGAGTATATCAGATTTCTACTCTGATATACCTAAAGACTTCTTAATATCTTCCACTAAAGACTCTTTCATCTCCTTTTTCATTAATTCTAACTTCAAACTTTCTAAAGATGATATAACTGCTTGTAACTGAGTCATTACTTTTTCTTCCTCTGTATCACTCAGTATCATCCTTTTTACACCTCCAACCTGCCCCTCTATTCTACTTACTCTGTTTTGAATTCTTTTGGAATATTTCATACTAACTAGTATATTTTTTTAATTAACAAAAATCAACTAAAAATATCTTGACAAAAACTAGCACTCGGTGGTATCCTTTGCTAATCATATATATTTAAATTTTAATATTTAAAAATACTATGAAAATTGTAAGAGTTAATCAAAAACCTCAAGATACCATATACACACCAGTAAGATCTCTCATGGAAGATTTCTTTAGTTCTCCCCTTTCAAGATGGGATGACTTCTTCTACAGAGATTTTGAGAATCTTTCTGCGAATGTATGGGAAGAGGGAAATAATATCTTCGTTAAAATGGCTATGCCCGGTATTAAAAAAGAAGATATTCAAATATCTGTATCAGGTGATAACTTAAGTATAGAGGGAAAGAGCAAGGAAGAGAAAGAAGAGAAAGAGAAAAAATATTTTCTTAAAACTCTTCAATCATGCTCATATTCACAAAGTTTTAATTTACCAACAATAGTTGATTCAGAGAAAGTAGAGGCTTCTTTTGAGGATGGTGTACTTACTGTAAAGCTTCCAAAAGCTAAAGAATCAGAGACAAAAACCATTGAAATCAAGTAAGAGGTCTATCATAGATACGACCCCAAGTTAATAGCTTGGGGTCTTCCTTTTTACATATTCTGTACAGACTTTTTCTTTCTCTTTCTAGACGAAAAAACAACCAAAATCAAACAGTAAAGAGATTGTAACAAGAGATCACGGGGACAGACCTAGGACAAACCTTCTAGCTAGACACTCCCCCTTTGTTCTGCTATAATCCTCCTTGTTATGAAAAAAGATTTACATCCAAAATATAACAGTGAATTAAAGGTAGTTTGTTCATGTGGTAATACATTTGTAACAGGTTCTACACTACAAGACGAAATCCTCAATGTTGAGCTTTGTTCTAAATGTCATCCTTTCTATACTGGAGAACAAAAGATTGTAGATACAGATAATGTTGTAAAAAAATTTGAGGAAAGAGCTCAAAAAACAGCAAAAATGTCCTTCAGAAGTAAAAGAGAGAAAATGGCAGAAAGAAAAGCTAAGAAAACAACCCCAAAAGCTTCATCCTCTACTCTTACCCTCAAAGATATGCTTGCAAACGCAAATATCTCAAAGTAACAGTACCCCAATATATATTTAAATGATATTATCCATACATATGGACATTAATGATATAAGAGAAAAATATTCAGAGAATCATTTCAAAGCTAAGAAAGAAGAATTAGAGCAAAAGATGCAAAACGCTCATAATACTGGGGAGAATATGTCTCAACTTAGCATAGATTTAAACTACTACTCTCAATTAGATACATATGTAAATGATATTCAGAAAAATATTGAGAGGTATGACCAAGCAGAAGAGATTTTAAAAGAGGAAGGAAACGATTTAAAAGAATTAGCAGAGATGGAGGTAGAAGAGCTAGAAGAAAAGGTAAAGGAATTAGATTCTAAGATAAAAAAGATACAGATAGAGAGGGAATTTTCTGATGACGATGATAGTAGAAATGTAATACTAGAAATTAGAGCAGGTGCGGGAGGAGAAGAAGCATCTCTTTTCGCTGGCAACCTTTTTGATATGTACAAGAGTTATGCCATTAAAAATGGTTGGGAAGTAGAAGTAATAGATAGTAACGTATCTGAAACAGGTGGATATAAGGAGGTAATTGCTCATATTGAAGGCAAGAATGTATATAAAAAG
This sequence comes from uncultured Candidatus Saccharibacteria bacterium, assembly GCA_964430365.1. Lineage (GTDB taxonomy): Bacteria > Patescibacteriota > Dojkabacteria > SC72 > SC72 > JAVEVH01. The sequence goes on along the minus strand of CAYSEU010000054.1, from coordinate 548 downwards.
CTTAAGTATGAAAGTGGTGTACACAGAGTGCAAAGAGTACCAATTACAGAATCCTCTGGGAGAATACATACCTCTACTGCATCTGTCGCTATTATGCCCGAAGCTAGAGATATAGATATTGAGATTAAACCCGAAGATTTAAGAATAGATGTAATGAGAGCCTCAGGAGCAGGTGGTCAATGTGTAAATAGAACTGACTCTGCAGTAAGAATAACTCACTTACCTACAGGTATTGTTGTAAGTTGCCAAGAAACAAAACATCAAGCACAAAACAAAGAGAAAGCTATGGCTAACCTAAGATCTAGACTCTATGACAGAAAGAAAATGGAAGAAGATGCTAAGAGATCTAGTATGAGATCTTCACAAATCGGAAGCGCTATGAGAGCAGAAAAGATTAGGACATACAATTTCCCACAAAATAGAGTTACAGATCATAGAATTAAAAAATCTTGGCATAATATTGAATCCATTATGTATGGAGAATTAGACCAATTAATTACAGATATTAAAGATGGAATTCAACTTATGGCATTAGAAGATGAAAAGTA
>CAYSEU010000053.1:0-4571 GCA_964430365.1 uncultured Candidatus Saccharibacteria bacterium | reverse complement strand
GATTCCCTTATTCTGAAAGTGATTTAGAAATAATTCAAGATACAAATATATCAAGTATTATACACTTCTCTTGCTCTAATTGTAAATCTAATCATATAGCGACATATATTAAACCGATAGGGATTAGTAATAGGATGCCTATTAATACAGACTTAGAGATAGAAGAGATAGGGAAATTTGCTACAAAAAAGGAAACCTCTGTAGAGGAGATATTAGAAGTGTACTTATATCTTAAGAGTAAGGATAAGGTTGTTATATAGGGAGGTTATCTTTGCCAAGATACGAAGAAACTCTTGTCTGAGGATAGTTCAAATCTTCCATTTATACTACTCTCTATTCTTGTTAAACCTTCACTACTTTCTATATTCCAATCTGTAGGATAATTTATAGATATATTATACGCATCTTTCTTACTACCTGGTTGTTTGTATATATCTATATTCATTTCATAGTGTGTATCTGTCTTAGTAAGAACAAAGTTAGTAGAGTTATTATCTTTTACTATTCTATATTTTATTTCTAATAACCTTGTTTCCTTAATTGGAGTATTAAACCAACCTCCTATTACTTTATATCCATTTTCGTCATATATATCATACTCATCGTTATTAAACCCCTTTATTCCAGTAACAGTAGCATTGTAAGGGATATATACTCTTAAATAATTTGTATATTCCCCTTCGGGATATACATCCTTAGTGGAGTCATTTTGTATCCCTATTTGATATTTATACTCTATTGCACTCTCATCTTTTATATCTATATTTAGAGTATGATTCTTTTTAGTGTAAAGATTTGCCTTATTTAAACCCCAATTCCAATCAATATTAATAGGAGCAGAATTAAATTTTAAATCTAAATTACTATCCCATCCATTCTCATCAGCATATGCTCTTGCAGTCGAATTTTTAAAGGTAAAAGACATATGTTTCTCATCTAAAGAAGTAGAAAGGATTTCATATATCTCCTTGTACCCATCTATCTTAGAAGAGAAGATTTTTTTTAGTACCACATCAAAGAGATCTGTCAAAAAGATTGATTTACGAGTTGCACTAGGAGAGTCACCTTGAGTATTTTCGAATATCTTACTGTAAAGATTTTCAGAAGTTACTAATTCACTCTCCCCGGGTACCTCTACTCCTCCCCATTTATCTAATAGTTTTTGTATTAATACTGTATCTACTACTATTACACCATCTAAATCATTACCTTTTTCTAAGTCATATATGAATTGTTCAGAGGAAAGTAATACGTTATCTAAATTAGGATCCCAGTTAACTAATGAGAAGGAGTAAGGAGTATCTTTAAAAGCTCTTAGTAAGGATGAGGGAGTCTTATATGAATGTCCTTGTAAGCTTAAGGTTGTTTGCGCACTATATATATCATCTACAAACATCTCCCTTATCTGTCCTCCCTCTATAGCTATTACGGCGTAGCTAGATATCCATCCTCCCGTACTTCTTATCTCCCCATTCTCTTGTAGAAGTACCAAATATCTCTGCCTTTCAGTTACTCCAAGGAGATCAGGTATAAATTGAGATACTTTTTCTAATGGTTTAACAGTATTATTAATCTGAGTTATTAAATCTTTATACTCTATTACAAGATCTTTTATTACATTAGGAACCTTTCTTGTATCTACAGAGTTAATTAGATTTTGCGCAAGGGATATTTTATATATCCCTTCTCTTAAAACATATCTATTCTGGTCTATTACCTTCAAGTATTGACTATATTCTTTAATATCTGTTGTATCTTGATCTAGTGAAATTGAAGGCTCAAAGTCTTTAAGATATTCTCCTAAAGGTTTTAAACTAATTACTAAATCATTTATACTATCTCCTATATATTTAGTACCCTGTACAATCTGATCTAAATTCTTGTAGGTATCCTTGGTATTAGTAATTTTAAATAGCCAATATATCCTATTAAAATTATTCTCAACTCTTAATGTATTTCTAGATATATTATCAGTATGTTTTTGAATATCTTCAAAATCTAAATTAGCTACAGACTCTCTTAATACCTCTCCCTCACTATATATTAGGTAGCCCCCAAGCGATATCCCTATTAGAGGTGCTATTAAAAAATATATTGAGAGGAATGATAAGATACAAAGGAATGTCGCTTTAAATATCTTAAAGTAATTAATAGAGTGAAAGAGTTTATCAGGGTGACCTAAAGCTTTGAATGGAGAAAGAATAGAACTAACAAATATTCCTAATTTTGTTTTACTTACATTTGAGGTATCTGTTTGTTTAGTACTATCCCTTTTTCCTTTCGTTTTATCTACTTCCCATTTCTTATCTGAGCTTTCATAGTAGGCTTGTATTTGTCCAATTATACTCTCTTCTAGGGATATATTTTGTTTCCATCCAAATTGTTGCGCATTAGGGGCAGGTACATACAAGTCTTGTAAGATTGTACTACTCTCATTTCTTTCTATGAACTTAATTGCTCTAGACTCTACATCTAATTCTAAGAGTTTGTATGCTAATGAGAGAGTAGTGTAATCATTCTTATTACACAAAGATACTACCTCTCCCTTGGTATCATCAGAGAAGGTTAATTTTAAAATACCGTATATAGCGTCACTCTCATGTATGAGATTATGTATCTCTAATCCCTCTCCCTCTATTTCAATCTGATGTTTTTGAGTAGCATCTGTAAGCAATTTATGTAATATATTATCCCTTATTTCACTTATACCTTTTCCTACTATAGTACCTAATCTTATTATTCTAAGATTAGCTTTTGTCTTATCTACAAACTCTGCAGCGTAGTTTTCTCCATATCTTTGTAATTCTAGTGGAGAGTAAGGCTTCGTCTTACCATCCTGTTGATTATTTATTCTATTAGAAAGTTCTCTATTTAATCTTAGGGAGGTTATTAGAGATATCTTTGCTTTATACTTATTAGCAGTATTTAAACTGGTATTAAGATAGTCAGTCTCAGCAAGGAAATCTTTACTATCTATATGTGTACTCTCTTGAGCTTTCTCTCCAAGCATATAGTAGAGGTAATCTATTCTAGCGATTTTCTCATAGAAAGATTTTAAGCCCTTGAAGTCTATAAAGCTTACCTTACCTGTCCTTTTTAATTGAGTAAAATACTGCTTAGAACTGTTTGTATATTTATCTATTATTACAACATGACTACCCTGTTCAAGCAGAGTTTTAGCTAAGAGATAGGAGATATAGTTACCCCCATGTACGATTATTGATACAGGTGTTTGTCCTTTAATTTTGCTTAAATCTTGATTACTCATTACTTAGCTCTGTTTCAAAACTTACCGGTGTAGGGAACATATACCCTTTAATGTTTAAAGTATATCCCTCTCTTACAATAATGGGGACCTCTAGATCTTCAAATCCATTACTTTTTAGCTTAATATTATACTCCTTACTTACTAACTCTATATTAGTAGCAGGGGTATTCTTTAAGAATTCATCATTGATATATATTCTTGTATCAGGGGCATTAGAAGTTAATGTAATCTTTCCTTTACCACTATCTCCTGTATTATCTTGCGTATAGTAAATTACTACCCCATGGAGATTATCTCCTGGCCCTATCTCTATATTAATTCTAGATGTACTATTTTTTGTTAACTGGATATTAAAGATATGTGGTTTATAAAACCCCACTATATCTGAACTTCTCGAAAGCTCTATTTCATACTCTCCTGATACTAAATTTTGGATATTAGCAGGGGTTTCTCCATACTCTTTTCCATTTATTTTAACAGTGGATTTACCATTAGGAGTAGTAACTTCTAATGAAGTATTTTGGTAGAAACTCTTTATAATAGGTAACCTTTTAATTATTCCATCTAATGGAATAAAGAAGAAAAAAAGGGAGAGAGCAAGTACAAGGAATATTATTATTAAGGCAGATTTCCATTTATTCATATATCTTAATTATATTCAAGGATAGAGGCTTTGTCTATAAAGCTAGTATGAGTATTTTGATTCAGGAGATTCCTCTTTAGCTTTTTCCTTCTTACTCGCTTTGTAATTTATAAATACAATAAAAGCTATTACTGCTGATACTCCAAATATTAAAGCAAAATATCTTAATGCACCAGTAGAAAGTATAGCTAGAGAGCCCACAAGTAAGGATATAGAGGCTTCTATTAAAAGAATCTGTCTACTAGATAGGTTAAGTTTTAATAGCTTATGGTGTAGGTGAGAAGTATCGTTTATTCTCATTAAATCTAAGAGATTTTTAGGCTTGTATGTTATATATCTATACACTATTACATACATAGCATCTATTAATGGTATAGCTAAAAGCATTATTGTAGTTGAGAATTTAACTCCACTTATTAATGCTAATATACTAATTAAAAACCCATATATAGATTTACCACTAGAGCCAGACATAATTTTAGGGGACGGAAATGCGAAGTAAAGAAGGGAGATGAGAGTACCTGCTATTAATATACTTATAGAGGAGGAAAAGAGTGAGAAAGTCCTTACTCCGATTACAAACAGAAGCATAAAAATTATTAATGAGTATGATTCTACTAATCCAGGAGAACCACCTACCCATTTTACAGAATTAATACA
>CAYSEU010000052.1:0-4646 GCA_964430365.1 uncultured Candidatus Saccharibacteria bacterium | reverse complement strand
GTAGGTATTCTTTACTTTGTACAGCAGAAGTACAATCTTTTTGAAATATCTTTTGAAAACAAAGAGAGTAAGCAAGAAGAGGAAGTAGAGGATATACAAAGGGTAGAAATTATTAATGAAGAAAAAAGAGGTATATTTGTAGAGGTAGAGATAGTGGATACAAATGAATTAAGAACATTAGGGTTATCTGGTAGAACACAGTTAGGTGATTATCAGGGTATGCTCTTTATTATGGATACCATAGATACACATTCTTTTTGGATGAAGGATATGGAAATACCTTTAGATATTCTATTTATTGATACTAATGGAAAGATAGTGGATATATTTGAGAATCAGAAACCGTGTACACAAAGTATGTGTCCTTCTATACAATCTCCATATCCATCTAAATATATATTAGAGGTAGTAGATGGGTTTGTGCAGGTTAATAGGGTGAAGGTTGGTAATGAGGTTGTTTTTGATATATCATTTGAGGAGTAATTTCTATATCTTTTGAGATGATTGAACAACTAATAGACTGGCTAGTTAATGTTATTACAGTATTAGGATATTCAGGTGTGTTTATAGCGGTATTTTTCGAGAGTTTCTTTGCACCTATACCAAGTGAGATTATTCTCCCTTTTTCTGGTTTTGTTGCCTCAATGGGTAGCATGAATATCTATTTGGTTATTACAGTATCTACCATTGCTGCATATTTAGGTTCTTTACCCTTCTATATGATTGGTAGATGGGGGGAGAGATTCTTTAGAAACTTTTTAAATAGATATGGTAAATATCTCTTTATTGAAGATTCTGATGTAGATTTGGCATTTAATCTGTTTGAGAAGTATGGTAATGGTGTAGTATTTTTGGGGAGATTAATTCCTATTGTAAGAACATTAATATCATTTCCTGCAGGTATTGCTAAGATGCCTTTTGTAAAGTTTAGTATATATACATTAGTTGGTTCTTTAGTATGGAACATATTACTTTCATATACAGGATATGTATTGGGAGATCATTGGGAAAGCGTAGGAGAGTGGGTAAGTAGGTATGAAGATGTAATTATATTCGTAGCGGTATTAATACTTCTCCTATACATTGGTAGGGGTGTATTCAAAAGAGTTAGAAAGTGGAAGTAGAGATTTCCCTGTCATTTCACTTGGTTTAGGGATCCCCATTATATCTAATATTGTAGGTGCGATATCTTTTAGAGCACCATATCTCAATTTAGTATGTGTAGTTGTTTCTCCGACAATTATCAATGGTACTGGATTGTAAGAGTGTTCTGTATCTATTTCATTTGTATCTAGATTAATTAGCTCCTCTGCATTACCATGATCTGATGTTAGTATTGTTATGCCTTCTCTTACTGTAAATTCTTTTACCAACTTATTCACACAGTAATCTACAGTAGCTACAGCTTTAATAGTGGCAGGGATATTTCCAGAGTGTGCTACCATATCAGGATTTGCAAAGTTTACAACTATGAAATCATATATATTTGATTTAATTCTTTCTATTAAAACCTCTGTCATTTTCAAAGCACTCATCTCTGGTTGTAAGTCATATGTAGATACAGAGGGAGATTGTATCAATATCCTATCTTCACCTGTATATTTTACCGCATTACCTCCATTGAAAAAATATGTAACATGAGGGAATTTCTCTGATTCGGATATTCTTAACTGTCTAAGTCCATACGATGATATTATATTCCCTAAAGGTAAATCTATATATTGCTTAGGAAAGAGTACCTTACTAGGAAAATTCTTTCTGTATTCAACCATACTTCCAAAGTAAATATTGGAAAGATCTACTCTAGGGAATTTATCAAAATTTTCCTCTACTAAAGCTCTTGTTAATTGTAATGCTCTATCTGGTCTGAAGTTAAGAAAGAGTACTACATCTCCCTGCCTTATATTACTACCCTTAACAAGTACAGTAGGGTTAATAAATTCATCAGAGATATTTCTTTTGTATGAGTTTAGTAAACAGTTTTGATATGTATTACACTGTTCGCCGATATTTTGTGTAAGCAAATCATATGTTTTTTTAGTTCTTTCCCATCTATGATTCCTATCCATTGCCCATGACCTACCACAAAGGGTTGCAATTTTACCAATACCAGATTGGGATATATATTTCTGAACTTTATCTAAATTCCTAGTAGCGTCATTCATAGGGGAGTCTCTTCCATCTGTAAAGGCATGTATTAATACGTCACCTTGAAAGTTATTCATAGAAAAAAATTTAAGTGTAGAAATCAAATGATTAGTATGAGCATGTACTCCCCCTTCACTAACTAATCCAATGAGGTGTACTCGAGTATTAAATTTGTTAGCATGGTTAAGTGCTTCTATGAGTATACTGTTTTTAAAAAACAAACCTTTTTCAATGGATTGATCTATTCTAGGTAATGTTTGTACTACAATTCTACCAGCCCCTATATTCATATGACCAACCTCACTATTACCTTTTACATCTCTAGGAAGTCCTACAGCCTGACCAGAGGCTAGCAAGTACGTATGTGGAGATGAAGACCAGAATCTAGAAAGATTTAAAGGATTGGCTAATACAACAGCATTTCCTTTACTCGCAGGAGCAGCACCCAATCCATCCATTATTATTAGTAATACTTTCTTTCTATTTGTCATGGCAGTTTCCTAATATATATTGTGGCATATTTTCAATTTTTATTCTATAATACCAAGCGAACTGTTTTAAATATTAATGATTAGGATATGAATAGTAATATTACAAAAAGTATAGAGAAAGATCAGTATAAGAAAAGACCTGATGTAAGGGTTGGTGATACTGTTAAACTTCATCTTAAAATTAAAGAGGGTAACAAAGAGAGAATACAGGTATTCCAAGGTGTAGTTATCGGTCTTAAAGGTTCTGATTTAGATCAAAATATTACTGTAAGAAAAATTTCTTACGGAGTAGGTGTAGAAAAGGTAGTACCTTTACACTCTAATCTTTTAGAAAAGATTGAGGTAGTAAAAAGAGGTACTGTTAGAAAATCAAAACTCTTTTACCTAAGAGAGAGAGTAGGAAGAAGAGCATTGAAGGTAGGTCATGTTAAAGATGTATATATGACAGATGAAGTAGAGGTTCCTATAGAAGGAAATACAGAGGTAGTTGAAGAGGAAGCTGCTACAGAGTAATATATATACCGACTACTTGCGGGAGTAGTTCAATGGTTAGAATATCTGTTTTCCAAACAGAGGGTTGCGGGTTCGAGTCCCGTCTCCCGCTTTTTACTGATTTTTCCCATTGTTTAAGGTATAATTAGACATGTTAAAGGGAGAAGATTTCTTTAAAGACAAAAATGATGAGTTTGGTGGAGGTGGAAGCTCCTCATTTTCAGTATCTCCTTCGGAGAGAGTTTCAATGATAGAAAAGATTTTTAACGATGTATTTGGCAGAAAACCAAGTAGTAGAGAGTTAGCATATTACAAATATGGAGTAATGAAAGAGAAAGAGATATATCTTAAACTAATTACTTCAGATGAGCATAAAAAGATATTAGAAGATGCCAAGAAAGTACCTAACATGGAAGACGAACTAAGAGATCTAAGAATATCAGAGAGAAAACTAATACAAATTAGAGAGGACTTAAAATCAGAGATGCTAAGTTTTCAATCTCTTTTAAATGAAAAGGATTTAATAATTAAGGAGTTAAGAGGGAGAGTTAATAATCCATACGATTTGCCATCGCAGGTTGAGAAGTATGAAGAGGGTTTTGATATATTCAATTCGCAAATAGGTATAAAGAAGAAACAGAAGGAAAAGAAGAATATATTAAAAGAAATAGTTAATTTGTTGTTTAAGTAATATGAAAGAGTTTAGTATTAAGTTAAAGAGAGCAAGAGAGGAAAGAGGTATGTCTCAGAGAAGCTTGGGATTGGCATTGGGATTATCGGATAAAACTATTAGCTCTTACGAATCACATAGATCTTTTCCTAATTTAGAGGTATTAAGAAAGATGTCAGATATTTTAGGTAAACCAATTGAATACTTTATCTCTTCTAAAAAGGAAGTATTAGTACAAGATTTGTTAGAGAAGATTTTATCTAAACAAAATCAACTATCTAAAGAAATTAAAGAGTTAATGACTTTACTTAAAAAGGTGGAGTAAGCCATCTCCTAAGTTTAAGTATTTATTTATTAATTACTTTTATAAATACAAATATAGAAATTCCTGAAATAATTAATATTCCAGCTACGAGAAGTAGTATTGTTAAAATATATTGAGTATCCATTGGTTGTACAGTAAGTCCTTCATCTAGTGTAACAGTATCTTTTACACTATTTGTTTTATTAGTATCATATTGCCAAGATATTACATTTACTACAATGTTATAAGAGCCCTCTCTTTGAGGTTTAATAGTGGCACTATATGTATATGTTTTACCTTCCTCTAAGGATACGAATTCAGTATGTTTCGTCTTAAGAGTAAATACTGTTGGTACATCCCAAAGTATTTGTGTCTTAGGAGAGTCTAATTTGGGAGTAATAGTTATGGTAAAGGGTATTTCTCTATTTAAGGGGTTTTGTGAGCCTCTTGTTAATTTTAAATCAAAGTAAGCATTCTTACTTGTCGGTTCTTCATCAGTAACTATCTGATCCCCTTGAGTTCCATTTCCCTCCATTTGAGC
>CAYSEU010000051.1:0-4728 GCA_964430365.1 uncultured Candidatus Saccharibacteria bacterium | reverse complement strand
TCTCCATTAGAATTTTGAACTCATTCATACGTACAGTACTCCACTACCTCTTATTTATTAGTTCCCTTTGAAAGAGGATTTTCAATCCCTACAACCAACCTATCCGTAAAGAACAGGTATGCAAACAAACCAAGAAGTACAAATACCATTATTATCAACACAACATTTAAAACCTTCTCTCTACTACACTCATCACTACCACTTGAGCTTGTACTCTCTACCTCTGATATATTTGGCTTACCACCACCATCTACCTGTTCTATACCAGCTATTGCCATATGAAAATATTTCTAAAATTAATATTAAAATATATCACTAGGGATATATATGGACAATAGTAGACTCGAACTACTGACCCCTACAATGTGAATGTAGTGCTCTAACCAACTGAGCTAATTGTCCTTAAAAATCAATATATACCAACTCCTTACTTTTTTCAATTGACTACATTTCTATTAAATGATTAGATGTTAATATATAAAATTTTTGATTTAAAATAATGAGTGATAACTTTTATGAAATAGAGAATAACCCTGCAACAGGAGAAGATGTTTCTAGAGTAGCAGATGTAGCATCTGCACAAGAATTAGCAAATATGGAAAATGATATGAGAAATAGGGAAGGAGAATTAAAAGAAACATATGAGCAAGGGACAGAGACAGAAAGAAATAATTTAGAAATTGCAGATGGTTTAGCAGAAAAATATCCTCATGCATTTGAACAAACTGTATTACCCGATGGCTCAAAGGTAACTGTATTTAAGAACTACCTCATTCCTCAGTTTAATCAGAATGAATATAATATTGTTACGGATCAGGAGGGGATATTTTCATCCATAGACCCCCTTCAAAAAACCTTTGTAGTAAAAGGTGATTACGGTTCTTCCAATGGTACATTAATTTTTTCAAAGGAAGGATATATCTTCGCAGCAATAAACAGAGACACAGGTCAGTTCAACGATGAATATTTTAAGCCTACTATTGGGAATCTCCAAGATATAATTAAAGAGACAAGAGATATACTCAAGCAGGGAGGCCCAGTAAGGTTTCAAAGATATGACAGAAGAATAATTGTTAATAATGGAGAGAATGGTATCCAGGCATCTTTAGACATCATACCGTTAAGTCTTGCTGATCCTAGATTTAGAAATACAAACGACCTAGGCCACAAGTTCAAGAATTTAGGGAATGCCTTTAAAATAGCAGAAATAATAGGAGAGAAAAAGGAAGAGAATGAGAAATTAAGCCCAGAGGAAATATTAAATCTACTTCCTTAAATATATATTACTCTTGATTATTAGTAGGGTGACTCTTCTGAGGTTCTTCTTTCTCTATACCTTTTATTACATTAAAAAGAATATACCCTCCAAAGAGTAGTACAAATATTAATATTCCTGAGAGGAAATTACCCATTATCATTGCAGCTATACTTACTATTAAGCTTATACCTGCTGCTACTATGTATTTCATTAGATCCATAGAAATACTCTTTAACTTATTTATTTAATATATATTAAACAAAAAATTTTTACAATTGGAAAGGGTGGAATGTAATAGCTTGAAACTTAAGAACAATATATACTTAATCATAAATAAAATTTAAATGAGGAGAAATGAACTCTAAGCAAAAGATTAAAGAATCCTACAATAGAAATGCGAGAAACTGGACAAGTAAATATTCCCTAACAAATTATACTCATACACATATTGAGAAACCTGCAATATTAAATCTGATGGGAAATATAAAAAATAAAAGAATTCTATGTATAGGCTGTGGAGATGGAGCAGAGGCAAATATGTTTTATGAGAAGGGTGCAGAGGTTGTTGGCTTTGATATGTCAGAAGAGCTTATAAATATTGCAAAAGAAAAGTATTCTAATATACCTTTTTATATTGGTGATGCAGAAACTTTCTCTATTGAGGAGACTTTTGATATTGCGTATGCTGGTTTTGTTGCACATTATTTACCAAGTTATAAAAAATTCCTATCTAATACCAGCCATTTGTTGAAAGAGAATGGAGAGCTTATTTTTTCAATCATACACCCTATTAAAAAAATCCTAGAGGTAAAAAAGCTTGGTGATAGAACATATAAGATTTTAGGTAGTTCTAAATTAGAGGATGGTAGTTGTCAGGAAACTTATGGAGATTATCTTAACTCAAGAGAAGTCAAGATTAAATTTGGAGAGGACTTTGAATCAATTAATTACCACAGAACTATTGGGGAACAGATTAATGATATTTTAGATTCAAATTTTGAATTATTAGATTTTGTTGAACCTAAACCAATTAAGCAAGCAGAAAAAGAGTATCCTACTAAGTATGCTACCGATTGCAAAATCCCTGAAGTTTTAATATATCACCTTAGAAAAAGAGTAAATCAATAGAAGATGGGGGCTACACTTTCAGGCATGGAACTTAAGAATAATATCCTCTTCTACTTATTTCTCTAATAATTACCCAGACATTCTTTAACATCTTCCATGAGATACTCCCTGCTCCCATACTCTTGTTTAAAATACTGTAACCTTTGTATATTTACTAAAATACTCTCTAAATCCCATACATAACCATAGTACTTTCTTAGATTAGGATTATAATCTTCTGAATTGGTAATAGATTGATAATACTTAAAATCAAAATGAGGATTATCATATAAGAAATTAATATCTTTCTCTTTAGGTGTGATTTTCGCTTCGTCCCAATCTAATAGCTTTATACCCTCTTCTTCATTAACAAGAATATTTCTTGCTGTAATATCTCCATGTGTTAAGACCATTTTAGGACAATTCTGTTGGTAGTATTGACTAATCTTATCAAAATCAGAAACCATTTTTTCAATCTTTTCAAAATCTGACTTAGAAACTTCTGGTACTGATCTCCCACTATCAATATCATGCAATATCTGTTCATATTGTTCTTGAAAGTTGTAGTTAAAGTCTTCTTTGGGAATATCTATATTATTTACTTCTGTTTTATGAATTTCGCCCATTATCTCTGTTAATTCATCTGTTATTTTTTTATCAAACTCATCATTCTTAATTCTATATACTTCTCCTTCAACAAAGGGGTATGCGTATATATATCCATCTTTAAAAGGTTGTTCTGTTTTTCCGTTTAGCAATACTGGTGGAACAATGAAATCAAAATGTTTTAAGGAAAGGAGTAGTTTATTTATTTTTGGTAAATTTTTAAGAATTCTTTCTTGAGTACAGTACTTTAGAAACAGTGTTTGCTGGTCTGTTATTATCTTCCAACCAAAACTTTCCTCCCCGAGAGGTATAAAGGTTATGGATGTAACACTTATACTTATTTTATTTAGAAAGATTACAAGCTCTTCTTGTAATTGAGGATTAATGTATTGCATATATGAAATATATCAGTAAAGAGACAGTTTTGGAATGGTTGGATGTGTTGGATAGCTTGGAACTTAAGAGTTCAATTACTCTAATCCTTAATATTTTTTAGAATTTTGAATTTCACTAAATCTTTTTTCAAAGATCTCTTTGGGCTCATAAAAACTTTTTTATACATCTTGTATAAAGTTTCTTTATTTACAACTGGGTATTCCACTCCCTGATATTCAATCTTAGCTGTTTTAAGAATCAATCCATAATATATATGCTTTTTATTATCTACACTATATATATCTAAACCTATTCCATTTTTTTCAAAACACACCATATTAGGCCAATTAGAAATCCCTTCCCTGTAACCAAGTTCTAATAAAATTTTCTTCAAAGGCTGGGAAGACACATCATTTGTCAACAGATCTATATCATCAATATTTTTGAATTCTTGATTTAAATACATAGTTAATGCCCATGATCCAAGAATCCCAATAAAGATATTTTCTTTTTTACATTGTTTTACTATTTTAGATAATTCTTCTAAACTTTTTTTGTTAGATTTGAGATTACCATTTGTAGGGATTTTTATATACTCTATGAGATTACGATCAATTGCTAGAAGGAGATTAAGAACAAATTCTTTCATATGTAATTTTAACACAGAAAATGGTGGAATACACTTTCAGGCATGGAACTTAAATATCTCCTTTCTTTATATATATTTTTGTAATGCTTTTACAGCATCTGTAGAATTATCCAACTCACTAACAAATTCTACTGATTTCCATCCCAAATCTGTATGTTTCTCTGGTTCCATATTTGAAGGGTTTCCATCAAAAGAATTTACTTTGATTAAAGATGCTCTTACAGTTACATTTTGACCGTCTCTGAGATAGCTATTTTCTTGCTGATGTACTATTTCATATTCTTTAACATCAATACCTAATTCCTCCCTACCTGTTCTAATGACTACATCTTCCAAAGTTTCTCCTGGATCTGATTTCTCTAATGGTATAGTCCAGCATCCAAACTTTTTGTGATATTGCATTAGAATCTGTCCTTCTTTATTTTGAATCCATAGCCACACTCCTAAGTGATCCTTTAAATCTGATTCATTATATTGAGGTTTTTCCTTCATATCCCAAAGTTTAAAATTATTGATTATTATATATCAAAAATGTTTGGAAATGGTGGGCGATATAGGATTCGAACCTATGACCCCTTCGGTGTAAACGAAGTGCTCTAGCCAGCTGAGCTAATCGCCCTGAATATCCATCATTATACTACAAAGAGTATGCCGAGGACAGGAGTTGAACCTGCACGAGAGTATAAGTCCCACTACCACCTCAAGGTAGCGTGTCTGCCAATTTCACCACCTC
>CAYSEU010000050.1:0-4824 GCA_964430365.1 uncultured Candidatus Saccharibacteria bacterium | reverse complement strand
ACCATACGCTGAATACAAAATCATTAGAGACCTAGATGATACTGTTACAATTCAACCTGAGAAATTAAAACAGGGTACTCAATATAATTTAGAAGTAATAAAGAGTATAATTATTTACAATCCAATTACTTCTGAAAAAATATCCACGCAATCGCAAGAAGTAGAAACTACATTAACATTTAGAACAGCACCCGCTCCTGGTATCACAAGTTTTAATAGAGAAAGTGGATATATATCTAATAGTGAGCCATTAGTAATTAATTTTGAAGTAGCTCTTAATGAGGATACTCTAAAAGATAGGGTGTTAATATCCCCAACAATAGAGGGAGATATCTCTCTTTCTTCCGATAAAAAACAGTTAATATTTACTCCTAAGAGTAGTTTTGCTAAAAATACAGAGTACAAGATAACTATATTAAATGGTCTAGAGAATGTATTAGGAGGATATATTGAAAAAGATATTACCTTGAGTTTTAAAACTCCTGGATATGTATCACTACTGTATGCTTCTCCTAGGAATTGGTCTACTAATGTATCTTTAACAACCTCTTCAATATCTCTTACCTTTAATCAACCTGTAGATCATACAAGTGTACAGGAGAGATTTACTATTACTCCTAATATAAATGGGTCATTCTCCTGGAGTGGAAATACTCTTTACTACAAATTTGCTAATACCCTACCTTACAGTACAAAATATACGGTAAGTATTAGTAAAGGTATAAAGGCGATATATGGTATAGATTCTACATCTACAATATCTACATCATTCACTACAAAGTATCAAACATTCTTACTAAATGTTCCTCTCTACTACCAACAGGAATCTTTTACCTGTAATTTAGCTGCAACTAGGATGGTACTTGGGTATAAAGGGATATCTAGTTCTGAGTCTGCAATTAGATCATATATAGGGATAGGACAAAATCCAGACGCTGATTGGGTAGATAAATATGGTGTTCATTGGGGGCCAATCTCTTCATATATCTCTAGTCGGGGAGTTAGTAATTCTGTAAAAAGGAGTTGGAACCTAACCTCTGCACTACAAGAAGTTAAAAATGGTAACCCAGTATTAGTATACGTTTACAATGGTAGAACACTTCCAAAGGGTGCATTTACTCTAGATGGAGGATATACAGGATACAAAGGTATGCACTCAGAAGTAATTATTGGGTATATAGGGACACCAGAATCTCCAACTACAGTAATTACAAATGATCCATGGCTTGGTAGGAGATATCAATCCCCAAGTTCATTTAAATATTACTGGTCATATTTAGGATATACAGGGATAGTAATATATTGATAAAAGGGGAAATCTAGTTTAAAATACATAACTCTTTGCCGAGATGGCGGAATAGGCAGACGCGCGGGACTTAAAATCCCGTTCTAGCAATAGAGTGGGGGTTCGATTCCCCCTCTCGGCATATTTTATAATTAAATTATATGACAAACTTAAAGAAATTTACCTCTGTTTCAAAGACTTCCCTAAAGCTTCTTTTAATTATCCTCTCTTTCTTGGTTTTACTTCTTACCTTCACGACTATTTATTTACTTGGGCAACCCCTATTGATAGCAGAAGAATCCAGTCAACCAAGTAACTCAAGCTTACCCATTAAAACCTTATGTGATAAAGACTATGCAACCACTTTTTGTAAGATTATTTATAACTATGAACCATCTGAGATAATAATCGAAGAAGAAACGGATGAAGAAGACCTTTTCTACAATAATCTACAGATAATCGTAAATGAATTTTCTCAGGAGAAGCTCTTTCTTTTAGATTGTGATGAAGAACAAGCTTATTCTAATCAGAATTGTTCTTTTATGGTTGGTAACCCCTCACTTATCTCCTTTGTTCGATCTTATGAAGAAGACAACCATTCATATGAAATCTATTCTGTAAGTACTTCAATTTATCATGATTCTCCAGATGAAATAAAATTCTACGAATTAGATATAGATACAAAACAGGTGAAAGATGTAACAGAGATGGAAGAGGATAGAATTCAACAAAAATCAGCACAAGAGGAACAGAATGCTAAAAAATCTATTAAAGCAATAAAAGAGTATTTAAATATAACAGAAGAAGGAAAATTTGCCCTTGCAGGACAAAATCCCGCTTCATATACCTTTAATGATGGCTCCTATATGGAATTTAGTTCCAGTATTGATGATAAATATTTGGTGATATCATATATAAATTCTTCCCTTGTACAAAGGTTTTTCAATATTGAGTTATCCAGCTTAAAAGTAACGGAGATTACAGAAACTGAATGGGTTGATAGTCTAAGCAAAATTGAGTATTAATCAACATCACCAAACAAGTCAGGATTCTCATTACCACACTTTGGACATTTCTTTAACTCCTGTACTCCCTCATATACAAAACCACAATTAAGACATTTCCATCTTAACCACATACTATCTAAATCCTCAGGATTAGTTGCTTGTTCAATAACCCCACTATCTTGTACAAGCTTATTACTCTGATCTGGTGTAATAGGTGGGTCTTGTGGTGTAGTTGTATTACTCTTTGATATATCCTCCATCTTTTAATTTTTTTAAAATTAATTTAAATGTTTCCTCCTCATCTAATCGGGAAGTATCTAAAACAATATCGTAGTAATCAGAGGGTTTCTCATACTTAATCTTGTACAACCTCCTATACTTCTCCCTATCTATCCTCCACCTCCTTTTTAAATTGTACTTAATCTTGAAATATTCAGAAATCTTTTTTAAACCTTTAATATTCCTTCTTCTTAAATGTCTTATTACCCTAGTATGCATATTTGCATCTAACCATATCGATGCTGTAATTGGTATGTTTTTCTCTTTTGCTAATGCTCCAAACACCTTACTATCTATAACTATCTCACCCTTTCTAGCATACTCTTCTAACATTCCATCTATCTCTAAGTCCAAAGTATTACCACCCTTTGAAATCTGTTGTAGGAACTCTTCAAAGTATTCAATATCCTTCTCCTTAGCTTCTTTTCTAAACAGGTCTCCAGCATATATCCTTGGTAACTTAAAATAGTTGGCAAGCATATTAGAAATTGTAGAACTACCTGAACCACCTGGTCCACCTACAACTAAAATGATCTTTCTTTTACTTTGAGTCATATTAAGATATATAGTATATTAATAGGGATACAATGACAAGAAAACCGAAATCAAAAAGGAAAGCTTCCTCAAAAGCACATGCTCCAGACAAGTCTGTGTTGTTTTTTACAATCGCTATGGCCATATTTGGTGTAGTAATGATATATGATGCTAGTGTATATAAGGCTAGTCAAGAATTAGGTAATCAGTTCTACTTTGCACAGTTACAATTACTTTGGTTAGTACTAGGAATAGTGCCTGCTTTAATATTTTACTTTGTAGATTACAGAAAACTCCTAAAGGGTTCTTTCATAATACTTTTAGCAGTAGTAATACTCCTAATATTGGTATTAATTGTAGGAGAAGCTACTAATGGTTCTAAAAGATGGTTTCAGATTGGGAGTTTACCTCAGATACAACCTGCTGAATTTGCCAAACTAGCAGTGATAATGTATTTTTCTACGTGGCTTGCAAAACGAGAACACAACTATACTAAATTTGAAGATGCTTTTAAGAAAGGTTTTCTAAAAAGTTTTGCTAGCTTTGTTGCAATACTTGGAAGTGTAGCGTTACTAATACTCTTTGAACCAGATCTGGGTACTACAATGATAATATGTGTTACTGCTGTATTAATGTTTTTTGTTTCTGGAAAGGATAAAGCACATACAGTAGGTTCTTTAGGAGTACTTCTTCTAACAGTACCATTGGGCATAATTGCTGCCATATTAGAGCCGTATAGACTCTCTCGTTTACAAACATATTTTAATTTAATTCTTACAGGTGAAGTTTCTGATCCTCAAGGTACAGGATATCAAATGCAGCAGATATTAATTGGTATTGGGAGTGGGGGACTCTGGGGCAAAGGATTTGGTCAATCCCGTCAAAGGTTTGGATATCTGGTTGAGAACACCGCATTTACTGATTCTACGTTCGCTGTACTACTCGAAGAGTTAGGACTATGGGGAGGAGTATTAATAGTGTTTTCATGGATATTCTTTCTGTTGAGGGGATTTAGGATAGCACTTAGAAGTGTAGATAAACAGGGGCAATTACTAGCCACAGGAATAACAATATGGTTAACATGCCAAGCATTTTTAAATATGGCTGCTAATGTAGGATTAGTTCCATTAACAGGAATACCTCTACCATTCCTAACATACGGTGGATCTAGTACAATGGTAATAATGATGGCTTTAGGTTTACTTTTAAATGTTAGTAGATTTACAGAAGATGCTTAAATCAGAAACAAAGATATTAATAACTGGAGGAGGTAGTGGAGGACACATCTCTGTTGCGAAAAGTTTAATATCGACATTAATTGAGGATTTTGATATCCCCTCTAAAAATATTACATATGTAGGAGGAGATTTAGGAATGGAGGGAGAGAGTGTAGGAAACTCACTAGATATGAGAAGTTTTAAGGATGTAGATATAGAAAAATTTTACATTAGGGCTGGTAAGTTTCAAAGAAAAATTTCTCCTAAAACAGTACCCTTACTCTTTAGAACATTCTTAGGATTTTTTGATTCAATATCCATTCTAAGTAAACAGAAACCAAACATATTAATTTCTACAGGAGGTTTTGTCTCTGTTCCAGTCTGTGTTGCAGGTTTACTTTTTGGTAAACCAATATATCTACATGAACAAACAGCTTCTGTAGGACTTTCAAATAGGGTGGTAGGGATATTTGCTAAAAAAATATATATAGCTTTTAAAGAA
>CAYSEU010000049.1:0-5282 GCA_964430365.1 uncultured Candidatus Saccharibacteria bacterium | reverse complement strand
TTTAACATTTAACTTCTCTTCGTTACCCACTTGTCCTACTGTAGCCATTCCATCTGCTGGTACTAATCTAATTTCTCCAGAAGAGAGTTTAATTTGTACATATTTACCCGTTGGATCTACACCTTGTACAACTATTTCCTGTCCTGCAGATCTACCAAACGTAGCTCCTTTTCCAACCCTATTTTCAATACAGTGTACTATTGTTCCAGAAGGAATATTTTTAATCCTCATTGCATTACCTGGTAATACATCTACCTTCTCTCCAGATATTAACTTATCTCCTTCCTTTATTCCTCGAGGTGCTATTATATATCTCTTATCTCCATCTGTATACTGCAAAAGAGCTAAATGGGCACTTCTGTTTGGATCAAAGTACAAACCTAACACCTTTGCCTCTATATCAAACTTATCTCTTTTAAAATCTATTATTCTTACTCTTCTTTTGAACCCACCACCTCTATGTCTTATTGTAATCTTTCCTTGATTATTTCTTCCTGATTTCTGTTTTTTAGCAACAGTTAACTTTCTAGGACCACTCTTTTTCTCAAGCATGGACCTGTCCTCTAACTTTGTTCCTCTTAATGTAGAAGTTGTAGCTTTAAATGATCTTACTGCCATATTAAATATTTAAAAATTCATCAATCTTATCTCCCTTTTTAAGGGTAACTATTGCTTTACGCTTATCACTTTTTCTAAAAGATTTATTACTTTTCCAATCTCTAAATCCTTTACCAGGTTTAACAACTGTATTAACATCTAGTACTGTTACTTTATATTTCTTCTCTACAGCCTTTTTAATCTCTATTTTGTTAACTCCTGTATCAACAAAGAAAACATATTTATTATTAGCGTTAGCTAATGCATATGATTTCTCAGAAACTACAGGTTTTAACATTATCTCTTTATTTTCCATTTGTTAATCTATCTTCCAAAATATTAAGTCCATCCATATCTACAAGTATATTTCTAGCTCCTACTATATCTTTTAGATTAACTCCCATTGGAGTAACTACCTTAAATGTTTTTACATTTCTTAATGCTAAGGATGCCTTTTCACTATCTGAGATGAGTAAACTCTTCTTAGAAGCTTCCTTATCAATACTAACTCTTAAATCCTTTAATTCCTTCTGTGTATCTATATTTACGAGTTTTACTAACTCTTCTCTATTTCTTTGAGAAAGCATCATACACAAAGCTTTCTTTACCATCTTCTTATTTATACTTCTCTTCCAATTCCTATTATTAGGACCAAATGTAACACCTCCACCTACCCATAACGGGGACCTGATTGAACCAGATCTTGCTCTTCCCGTACCTTTCTGCTTCCATGGTTTCTTTCCTCCTCCTGATACATCACCTTTACCTTTTACACTAGATGTGCCTTTTCTCTCATTATTTGCAAATACATAGAGTACTTGTGCAATTAGATCTCCATTGTATGGTACATTCCATACCATTGGATTTAATTTTGTTTCTTTAGTTGTTACTTTTTTTGTTTCTGACATATTACTCTTCAAATATTTTTACTAAATCTCCATTAGAACCAGGTATTGGACCACTAATTAAAAGATATGTATCTTTAATACCTACAACCTTTTTATTCTTAATTGTCACTTTCTCTGAACCCATTCTTCCACCCATCCTAGTACCTTTCCATACTCTACCAGGATCTGTCCCTGCACCTATTGAACCTGGTGCTCTAAGCCTATCTGATTGGCCGTGTGTTCTAGGACCTCCTTTAAATCCATGCCTTTTTACTACCCCAGCAAACCCTTTTCCTTTAGATGTAGAACTCACTGTCACTTTATCACCTAACTTAAAGGTCTCAGGCACTATATCACTCCCTATTTTTAAACCTTCTGGTAACTCTCCTTTAAGTACCCATTTGTGCATAGGGGTGTATCCCAAATCTTTATACTTACCTAATTCTGCTTTTGTTCCTTTCTTCTTACTTCCTAATCCTAATACTATTTCATCTTTAATTACTCTAGCGACTTTACAACCACTAACATCAACAACTGTAACTGGTACAGCCCTATCTCCTTCAAATACTCTTGTCATTCCCTTTTTTATTCCTAATATCGCTTTCATATTTTTTATTATTGAATTTCGATACCTACTCCAGCAGGCATTTGAAGATGTTGTAATGCATCTATTGTCTTGGGAGTTGGATCGATTATATCTATTACTCTTTTATGAGTACCTATTTCAAAGTGTTCAATTGAACTCTTATAGATGAATGGAGATCTATTTACAGCTACCTTTCTTTTTTTAGTTGGTAGAGGTATCGGACCTGCTACCTTAGCACCTGTGCTAATAGCGGTCTCAATTATACTTTTGGCAGACCTGTCTAATACTACAGAATCATACCCTTTTAACTTTACCCTAATTTTTGGACCTGTATCACTCATTCTATCTTAAAGAGCTAAATTAAACTTAATATACAGGGAGGTAGTTTTACCTACCTCCCTATGTATTCTTACTTAAGAATCTCGGTAACTATTCCCTTACCTACCGTTGAACCTCCCTCTCTAATTGCAAATCCCTGTCCTTTTTCTATTACTACTGGAGCTACTAGCTTTACAGTGAACTCTGTATTATCTCCAGGAGCAACCATTTCTACTCCTTCTGAAAGTGTTACCTCACCTGTTACATCAGCAGTTCTAACATAGAACTGTGGCTTATATCCTGTTATAAAAGGAGTGTGTCTTCCACCTTCCTCTTTACTTAAGATATATACCTCTGCTTTGAACTCAGTGTGTGTTTCTACTGAACCTGGCTTTGAGAGTGTTTGACCTCTCTCAACATCTGTTCTCTTCAAACCTCTTAAAAGAATTCCTACGTTATCTCCTGCCTGACAGTCTTTCATAGATTTGTTGAACATCTCTATTCCAGTAGCTGCAGTCT
Organism: uncultured Candidatus Saccharibacteria bacterium; assembly: GCA_964430365.1. Lineage (GTDB taxonomy): Bacteria > Patescibacteriota > Dojkabacteria > SC72 > SC72 > JAVEVH01. Next base: position 2,375 of record CAYSEU010000049.1, on the reverse strand, counting down.
TCTGAGGTTTTCTTCCCATACCTAATATCTCTACTTCTTCATTTAGCTTCAGTACTCCTCTTTCAATTCTTCCTGTTACTACAGTTCCTCTACCCTCTATGGAGAAGACATCTTCGATTGGCATTAAGAATGGTTTCTCTACATCTCTCTCTGGTATTGGAATGAATTCATCTACTGCTTTCATCAACTCTCTTGCTGATACTAAACCTTCCTCTTCACCTTTCTCTGCCTTTAATGCATCTCCTACAATTACTGGAGCATTTGCATCATATCCATACTTAGCAAGTAAATCACTTACATCTGCTTTGATAAGTTCCAAAATCTCATCATCAGCATCTCCAAATTTGTTAATGTATACGACCATCTTAGGAACACCAACTTGCTTTGCAAGAAGTATATGTTCCTTTGTTTGAGGCATAGCACCATCATCTGAAGATACAACCAAGATTGCACCATCCATTTGTGCTGCACCTGTAATCATATTCTTAATGTAGTCTTTATGTCCTGGGCAATCTACTAATGCATAGTGTCTAGAATCTGTTTCAAACTCTACATGTGCTACTGCAACAGTTATTGATTTTGCTCTTGACTCTGGATCTTTATCCAACTTATCAGTCATTTTTGCTCTCTCTGCATCAGAGGAAAAAGCGTTTAGAATACCACGAACCAATGTGGTCTTACCGTGGTCGATATGACCTAAGGTTCCGATATTCATATGAGGCTTTGTTCTTTCGAAATCTGCCATGAATATATATTTAATTAATTTATATATAAATATTGTTTAACAACAACATAATACTCTATTCTAAAAGAATGAACGAGTCTGCGTTGAATATTATCAAAAAGAGGTAATATATGCAAGTGTTTAAATGATATTTTTAAACTTACTTACACACTCCTTCTAACTATTTACCCAATGCAATCTCCTCTGCAACATTTCTAGGTACCTCTGCATAGTGAGATGGCTCTATATTTGCACTTCCTCTTCCACTAGTTATTGATCGTAACTCACTTGTATATCCAAAAAGTTCAGAAAGTGGCACTAACGCATTTATTACTGTAATACCATTACCAATATCTTCTGTACCCTGTATTTGACCTCTCTTACTACTTAAAGAGCCTGTTACATCACCCATATATTGCTGGGGTACTTCTACTGATACATCCATTACTGGTTCTAAAAGTATTGGGGTAGCTCTTCTACAACCCTCCTTAAATGCCATAGAGGCAGCAATCTTAAAAGCCGCTTCAGATGAGTCAACCTCATGGTATGATCCATCAAAGAGTGTGACTTTAACATCAACAACAGGATATCCTGCTACTACACCAGCTTTCATAGAGTCTTCTATACCCTTTCTAACAGGAATGATAAATTCTCTGGGAATTGCTCCACCTTTAATAGCATCTACAAATTCGAAACCTTTACCCTTCTCATTAGGTTCTATCTTCAACCAACAGTGACCATACTGTCCTTTACCTCCTGATTGTTTTACATATCTTCCCTCTGCCTGTTCACATATACCCTTTACAGTCTCTCTGTATGCTACCTGGGGTTTACCTACATTAGCTAACACATTAAACTCCCTCTTCATCCTATCTACCATGATTTCTAAGTGTAACTCACCCATACCTGAGATAATGGTTTGACCAGTTTCTACATTACTCTCTACTCTAAATGTTGGATCTTCTTTTACTAACCTATTCAATGCTTCAGACATCTTCTCCTCATCAGATTTAGTAGCTGGCTCAATAGCTTGAGAGATTACAGGCTCTGCAAATGATATTTGTTCCAATATTATTGGATTTGCTTCATCACAAAGTGTATCTCCTGTTACTGAGTCTTTAAGACCTACGATTGCACCAATATCTCCTGTTCTTAACATATCTACTTCCTCCCTATCATCAGCATGCATTAATACCAACCTGCTAATTCTTTCTCTAATACCTTTAGTAGAGTTAAATACATATGTACCAGATTTAATAGTTCCAGAGTAAACTCTAAAGTAAGAAAGATTACCAATATGAGGGTCATTTACAATCTTAAATACTAATCCTGAGAATGGTTCTGACTCATCTGGTTTTCTCTCTATCTCTGCCCCTGTTTTTGGATGATCACCTTGTACAGGAGGTACATCTAATGGTGATGGTAAACAGAGAGTAATGTAATCTAACAATGTTTTAGACATTGCTGTTCTAGAATCTCCACCTAGTACTGGGAAGATTTTACTCTCTAATGTACCTTTTCTTAATGCCATCTTTAATTCATCAACGGCAATTTCCTCTCCTGCAAAAAATTTCTCCATTAATACATCATCCATCTCCACTAATGTTTCTATCAATGTAGCTCTGTACTCTTCTGCTCTACTCTTTAAATC
>CAYSEU010000048.1:0-5493 GCA_964430365.1 uncultured Candidatus Saccharibacteria bacterium | reverse complement strand
TATTTTTAACCTTATAAAAAACAACCCTATCTGAAAATAATGTTTATACAGATTTTAAATATCAGTATGAAGTAGAGGTAGTAGAATATTCACCAGATCCTAACTATGTTGGATTTAAAACATGTGATACCAATCTCTCTACTTGTACTGTATATGGAGTTAAATCCTCAGAGATTGCTAAGGCTACACTAGGGGAATCTTTCATCTTGAAATTCAACGAGACTGGAGAGACAGGTGCGGCTTCAGGTACTACATATATTGAAGTGGTTGGTGAGTTTGAACTTACTTCTACAAAATAATATACAAGAGAGTTTTAAAATTACCTCCCTCTATTACTAGAGTGAGTGGTGGCTAATGCCAATTGTTGAAATAATTAGAGTATTACCTAACCCCATTCTTAAATCCTAACCCTAAAGGAAAGGATATTAAAAGCCATAGGAAGGATAGTATTACCTTAAATTCTCCCCCCATATTATCTGTTAAATTAGAGAATATATATCCTAATACTGTATATCCAAAATATACTAATCCTAATGTAATTAATACAATACCCAAAGATCTATTCTTTTTAAAACCTCTCTTTTTTAAATATCTAATACCAATATATATACCTATACCTGATAGAGTAAGAGTAAATATTGAAAGAAAAAGAAAAGGTAAAAGAGCTATTAAACTAACACCAGACCCTATACCAAATAAAGGGAGAATGATAAAAGCGATAATGGTAGTAAGTAGTATTAACACTGAAGGTATTAAGATTAGTAAACCTAAACTCTTAGATTTTATCTGTTTATTAAAGATATCTATAATTAAGGATATTTGTAATAGGTATTAAAGTCAAGAAATATACCTACCACTTAAACATATTTAATACTACTAAAGGAGTAGATTTTTTCTAAAACTCTTAAATGGAAATATCACTTTAATATACTCTCATTCCATAGTACTTTACTCCTTGGCAATTCCATCCTGGATATTTTGTTTTATTAGGAAAACGGAGTAACACTTTATTCTCTTTCTCTCTTATTACCCCTGTATATATTAACGTTCTAGAAGCTAATCTACCCCTTGGTATATCTTTAATCTGTAGATACTGTTTATTAGTAATATATTTCATATGCCCCAAATCATATTTCCATATCCATATCTTTTCAAATATTTTGGTATAATAGGGGGTAATAAATTAAATATATTTAAATATGGAATTTAATGAGAAAGGTATTGGTCAAGAACCAATTAATCAGGAGTTTCTTTTAGAAGACTTTTTTTTAGGATTAGAAACCCTAGAATTAATACCATACACAGGAGAAGGTAAAACTTCATATGCTTCTAAAGATAGTAAAGGGAATAGTTATGATTTACCTAAAAAAGAATATCTTGAGCAGTTGGGAATAGAAACACCTAAGGAGTGGTTGTCAGAGGATGGTGAATTAAAGAAAGAGAGTAGAGCACTCTTTATATCAATGTTCATTGTTACTGGTAATATATTAGTTACAGAGAGTATTAGAAGAGTATTAGGAGATGATACAGATACATTTCAAGAGGTATTAGATGAAAGGAATAGACAGTTAGAAGAGAATAGGGTGGATAAGTATGGGTATAGAAGAGTACTACCTAATGGTACATTAGTAGAGGATTCTTTTACTAGTATGAATCTTTCTTCTAATCCAGAGAAAAGAGTATCTAATGAAGAGTTACACAGTATTACAAAATATATATTCTCTCAATTAAAGAGAGGATAATTATTCTTTTAAGATTGAGATATCCCTATCCTTCGATAATTCAAGAAGGTAGTCTTCTAAAGGTTCCAACCCTATCTCTTTTCTCCTAATATCAACATTTTTAATATTAGTGATAGGGTGTAATTTGTATATATCATCTACTAGTACAAACTGAGTACCATACATCTGTCTTTTACCCTCATACATTCTTACTCTATCTGTTAGTAGTGCATAGTAAAGAGGTTTAATATTTTTAAGATCATTTTTCATTAGGGAGAGGTACTCTTTCATAAAGGGGATATCCTCCTTAGGCATATGTTGCACTATTAGAAATGCTCCTAACTGTACATCTTTACCATACTCTGAAGATATATATCCTACCTCTTTAAATATCTTTTTAAATTCTCTTCTATTCTCTTCATCTATATCTTTCATACTACCCATATTCTTTCTAACCTCTTTTTCTCTTTTAGACATTTCTAAAATCTTTTTACATACCCCTTCTTTTTTCATATCACATTGTATCATTTCCCTTTTATGTATTTTCATATATACTAGATATCGTTTACTATTAATCACATTACAATGTCATACATAGATATTAAAAATTTAAAAAGAGTGTATCAGATGAGTAAAGAAGTATCTGTAGAGGCACTAAGAGGTGTATCTTTTGATATTAAAGAAGGAGAGTTTGTATCTGTAGTAGGAAGCTCTGGAAGTGGTAAATCTACCTTACTCAATATATTAGGAGGATTAGATTGGGAATATACAGGTCATGTATTAATAGAGGGTACAGATATTAAGGAGTATAATCCAAATTTCTATAGAAGACATATCGTAGGAACAATATTTCAGCAGTTTTACTTAATACCTTCCCTAAGTGTAGAGGAAAACATATTACTCCCTATGAAATTTACAGGAAGCAAAGATATTGATGTAAGTAAGAGATTAGACTACTTACTAGATATGGTTGATTTAAAAAACAGAAGAAAACATCTTCCTAAAGAGTTATCAGGAGGACAAGCACAAAGAGTGGCAATAGCGAGAGCGTTGATAGATACACCAAAGATTGTACTTGCAGATGAACCTACGGGGAATTTGGATAGTAGGACAGGGGAATCAATATTAAATCTTTTAAAAGAGTTAAATAAAACAGAAGGTATTACAGTAATATTAGTAACACATGACAAAAATATTAGTAAAAAGACAGAGAGAGTAATTACTTTAGTAGATGGTAAAAATGTTTAAATATGCACTAAGCTTAATACTAAGAAGAAAACTAAGAACAATGCTTACTAGCTTAGGCATAATGATTGCTGTAATGCTAATGACATTCATACTCTTTGGTATGACAGATTTACAAAGAGCAGTATTAACTCAGTTTAGTTCAGTATTTAAACCAACAGACCTTTATGTATCTTCCCAAGACTTTATGTTTGGAGGTATGTTAAATGCACCTACTAAAGCAGAGGAAGAGGAAAAGAAGGAACCAGTAGTTGTAAATGCCCAGATTAAGGAAGAGATATTAGATATAGAGGGGGTAGAGGAGATTAATACCATCTTTATCATCAATGGTTTGGAAATGTATTTAGAGGGTGATGATACTCCATATCCTATGAATATACTTCAATCTTTTGATCTACCAGGTGATGATGAAGCCTTTATGGGTTTTTACGGTGAGAACCCTATTCTAGAAGAGGATGGAATCTTTGTAAGTAATTTTGTAGTTTCTTTCTTCGAATTAAGTAGTGAAGAAATTATTGGTAAAAAGATTGTAGCAAAGAGTCTACCCTCTACCTCTTTTATGTCTTCTGCCAACAAGAATATGATAGATAGGGAGTATGAATTTACAGTACAGGGTGTAGTAGAAACCTCAAGTGATGCATTTTGGATAAATATGGATAGGGCACTAGATATACTGGTAGATATTGGTGGTTTTGAGAGTAAGGATGAATATATTGAAAAGGTTGGGTACTCACAACTATTAGTAAAAACAGATGAGGAGAAAACCTTAGAAGTAGAGGAATATATGACAGAAGAGATGGGTCTTAGTGTAATCTCTACCAAAACAGTAGTAGATTTTATATCTACACTTACTGCAGGATTAACAATAGCTTTGATTGTATTTGGAGCTATATCAGCACTCGTTGCAAGTATTGGAATTATTAATACAATGATAATGAGCATATATGAACAAACTAGAGAGATTGGTATTATTAAAGCTATTGGAGCTTCGAATACACAGGTATTAGTAATATTCTTAATACAATCAGGCCTTATTGGATTAATAGGGGGAGTACTAGGTTTAAGTATTACATATGCTATGATGCAAATAGCTGATCCATTTATAGTAGAAGTCTTACAAGAGCAGGGCTTTGGAGCCATAGATAAGTTTTTTTACTTCCAATTTGGTAATGCGTTAATAATTACAGTTAGTAGTATATTAATAGGAATTATTGCCGGTATATATCCTGCTATGAAAGCAGCTAGGTTAGATCCTGTTAAAGCTTTAAGATATGAGTAAGTAAATCCTCAGAACTTCTAATATCATTTTTCCATTTCCAGTATTATTAATTGTTACCTTTTTTATGTTAATATTAATGTTCGTAATATTTTGAAAATCCTGAATGTTAAAACTATTTAAATATCTAAAACCATATACATTCCTTTTGCTCCTAATGCTTGGACTTACATATATCCAAGTAATGGCTTCTTTGCAACTACCTGACTATATGGCTAAAATTGTTAATGAGGGTATAGTAGGGGAGAATCAGTCTTTAATTTGGAGTACAGGATTAAAGATGCTTTTAGTTACAGGTATTGGTGCTGTGAGTACCGTAATAGTAGGGTTTTTCTCTGCAAGGATAGGTACAGGTTTTTCTAAGACACTTAGAAAGGAAGTTTTTACTAAAGTTGAGGCATTCTCTTTAACAGAATTTAATAAATTCTCGATAGCATCTCTTATTACTAGATCAACAAATGATATCCAACAGGTTCAAATGGTAGTTATCATTATCTTTAGGATGGTTCTCTCAGCCCCTATTATGGGTATTGGTGCTATTATCAAAGCCAATCAAATGGCTCCCTCTATGACGTGGATAATGGGTGTAGCTGTAGCAGTACTTCTAGTAGTTATAACTATTCTCTTTGTAGTAGCTGTACCTAAGTTTAAGTTAGTACAGAAATTAATAGATACTCTTAATCTTGTAACTAGGCAGAATTTAACAGGACTAAGAGTAATAAGAGCTTTTAACACAGAAGATTTTGAAGAAAAGAAATTCGATCTAGTTAATAAAGAGGTTACAAATATAAATCTGTTTGTAAATAGAATTATGGTAGTTATGCAACCTGTAATGATGCTTATCTTTAATCTAACTACAATTGGAATTATATGGGTGGGAGCACATTTAATAAATACAAATGATTTACAGATAGGAGATATGATGGCATTTATGCAATATGCTATGCAGGTTATTATGTCCTTCTTAATGATATCCATTATCTTTATCCTAGTACCCCGTGCAGCAGTTTCTGCTCAAAGAATATCTGAAATTTTGGATGTTGATCCCGCGATAGTAGATCCTAAAACCCCTAAAAAGAGTAAGGGGAAGAAAGGAGGGACTGTTGAATTTAACAATGTAACATTCTCATATCCAGATGCTGATGTACCTGTACTTTACAATATATCCTTTACAGCAAAGCCAGGAGAGACAACTGCTATCATTGGTGGTACAGGTAGTGGTAAATCTACGGTAGTAAATCTAATACCGAG
>CAYSEU010000047.1:0-5603 GCA_964430365.1 uncultured Candidatus Saccharibacteria bacterium | reverse complement strand
GTATATTACAAATTAGAATTGAAATTAACTCATATACATCATATCATCTATACATATGCTAGAGCCAAATGAATTTAGAAACGAAGTTGCAAAAGAGAGGGATGAGTCAAAAAAGGAAGTATTGAATATTCTAAATCATGTTGATTACTCTATAAATGAGTTAAATGAAATACCAAAACCTAAAATATTAGTACTTGGTACAGGACCTCATTTCCCAGAAGCATATATTCTTAAAGAGTGGTCTGAATCTAATCAAAAAGAAGTGAATTTAGATTGTGTAGATAAAGAGGATATAGACAAATTGTATGTAGAAAAGATTTTAAACCTTGAAAACAGTAATTACTTTAAGATGAATCTTTATAAAAATAGCTTTGAAGATTTTGATTATTCTTCTGAGTATGATTTAGTTCTTTTACTGAGATATTCTAATTTTTCCCTAATTAATGAAGATGTCTTTGCAAAGATTTCAGATTGTTTAAAAAAGGGTTCCTTTTTTATTATGTCTGGTGGTATTACTAACTCTTTTCTGGGTACTTCAATTAATGAGTCAGATTTAGCTTTGGAAAAGAAATCAGATTTAGAATACTCTCTTGCTGATTTTTACAGATCATATGCAGGTAAAAATATTGCACTTAAATTTAGAAAAGCATAGATATGGAATTTAAAAGCAATGGAAAATATCTATGTATGTTAGCTCCCTCGTTTATCTCGGTATATGATTACCCAAATATTGTATATAGATTAAGAGCGTTAGGTTTCTCTAAAGTAGTAGAAGTAACCTTTGGTGCTAAGATGACTAATTTAAATTACTATGAAATACTTAAAAATCAAGATGATAGGACATGGATATCCTCACCCTGTCCTACTTTAGTTAATGTTGTAAGAGGTAAATATCCTCATCTGATTAAAAATCTAGTACCTGTTCACTCCCCTATGGGTAGTATGGCATTAATTTCTAAAAAGCACTTTCCAGGATACAAAGTTATATTTGTAGGGCCATGTATTACAAAAAAAATAGAAGCAGCTGAAATAGGGATGATAGATGATGTTCTTACATTTAAAGAGTTAGATGAACTCTTTTTAAAGAAAAATATCCCAGAAAAGATTACAGATTCTAAATACAGTATTACATTTGATAAACTCTATAATGACTACACTAAGATATATCCTCTTTCTGGGGGACTCTCTTCTACTCTGTCATATGAGAAAATACTCAAGAAAAAAGATATATTGGTTACAGAAGGAATGGAAAACATATTAAAGGTATTAGATGGATTTAAAGATGGATATTACAAACATTATAAATTCCTTGATATACTTACCTGTGAAGGTGGATGTATAAATGGTCCTGGTATAGATTATAAATATCCTATTAAGGAGAGAATTAGGAGGGTAAAAAGATATAAAGATTACGCTACTAGGTATGAGAAAGATTTAGGAAGAACAGGTCGTAAGATAGATGCTGATGGTATAGATTTTAGTAGAAAGATTTAATTTCAATATATACATATACATATATGAATCGATTTATGGAAGTAGCAATAAAAGAAGCAAGAAAAGGAATGAAGAAGGGCCATGGTGGACCATTTGGAGCAGTATTAGTATATGATGGTAAAGTTATTGCGAAATCTCATAATACTGTTTTAAAACAGAAAGATCCTACATGTCATGCTGAAATGAATATATTAAGAGATGCTAGTAAAAAGTTTAAAAGCTTTAATCTCTCTAATTGTGAGATATATACAACTGGACAACCTTGTAAGATGTGTGAAGCTGCTATTAATTGGGCTAAGATTAAGAAAGTTTACTACGGTAATACATACAAAGATGCAATGAATATGGGTTTTGATGAGGAGAATGGAAATAACGAGGAATTAAAGAGTAAGAGGATAGATAGTGAGGAGACTGTTAAATTAGTAGAAGAATGGAATTCCCTAAGTAAGAAAAAGATATATTAGGGATATTTGACATTTCCTCTTTGAGAATATACAGTATTCAATAACCTAATATCACATATACATGTCTAAATACATATTTGTCTCAGGAGGAGTAATTTCTGGTATAGGTAAGGGTATCTCTGCTGCATCAGTTGCTTTCATACTTAAGTCTTACGGTTTTAAAGTTACCATAATTAAGGCTGATCCCTATTTAAATGTGGATGCTGGTACTATGAATCCACTTGAACATGGAGAAACATTTGTACTAGAGGATGGCTTTGAAACAGATATGGATATTGGTAGCTATGAAAGATTTGTAAATGAATCTTTTTCAAGACCTAACTCTATGACTTGTGGTGCAGTACTAGAGAAGGTCATTAAGGATGAAAGATCGTTAGCATATGAAGGTAAATGGGTAAGTTTAGATTATCACGTTCCTGATGAGATAATTACTTGGATTAAGAGAGTTGCTAAGGATAGTGATGCAGATATTTGCATTATTGAAATAGGGGGTACTGTAGGTGAGGTAGGGAATGGGTTATTCTTAGAAGCAAATAAGGTAATGAAAATACAAACTCCTCAAGATATATTACCTATACATGTTTCGTACCTTCCAATACCAGGAACCCTAGGTGAGATGAAGAGTAAGCCTGTACAGATATCTACACAGTTATTAAATACTCATGGTATACATCCAGATTTTTTAATAGCGAGATCTAAACTAGGTATAGATGATGTAAGAAAAGAGAAACTTTCTAGATACTGCTTTGTACCTGTAGACCATATTATATCTGCTCCTGACGCAGATAATATATATGATATCCCGATTAACTTTGAGGAGGCTAATATAGGGAAAAATATACTAAAAGTATTAAATCTAAAACCTAAGAGTAAAAATACTCTACTTAAGGATTGGAAAGAAAAGATTAAAAAGATGAAAACTATTAAAAAGAGTATAGATATTGGTATCGTGGGTAAGTATTTTAAAAGTGGTAAATTTGATTTAAAAGATTCATATGTATCTGTATTAGAAGCTATTAATCATGCAGCTTGGGAATTAGGGTTTAACGCTAATATACACTGGATAGTGGCTGATGATTTGAATGGGAATATAGAGTTAGAAGAGAAGATATTATCTATGGATGGATTAATTGTACCTCAGGGTTGGGGTAGTAGAGGCGCAGAAGGTAAGATTAGGGCTATACAAATAGCTAGAGAGAATAAAATACCATATCTTGGACTATGTTACGGTATGCAGATGGCTGTAATAGAGTATTGTAGGAATGTACTTAGTATTAAGGATGCTAATTCACAAGAGGTAAATCCAAAATCCAAGAATTTAGTAATACATCTAATGGAAGAACAAAAGAAATTACTCAAGGAAGGTAAATTTGGTGGAACTATTAGATTAGGAGCATGGCCATGTAAGATAGCGAAGGGTAGTTTATTAGAATCTCTTTATTCTAAATATGGTAATGAGCTATTTAATTCTCTACCTATTGTAATGGAAAGACACAGGCATAGATATGAGTTTAATAACAAGTATAAGCATATGATTGAAAGTAAGGGTATGAAACTATGTGGTAGGAGTCCTAATGGAAGATTGATAGAGGCTATAGAACTAGATAGTAAAATACATCCATTCTTTTTAGCTACACAGTATCATCCTGAGCTTAAGAGTAGATTTATAGCTCCTCATCCAATATTTTTAGGATTTATACAAGCGTGTATTAAAGAGGGTAAAAAGTAATATCTATTTCTTAATATATACCTTTATATCAACAACTACAGCTCTTTTTTCCGTAACCATTACAGGATTCATATCTATACTAACTATCTCTGGATATGTAACTAACATTTTTTGAACCTTATCTATTGTATCTATAACTTTTTCTTTTGCTAGTTTTTGTTTACCCCTATACCCATCTATTATTTTTACCACATTAGTATCATCTAATTTCTTAGTAATATTTTGAATACTTTCTGGTACTAAGATATGTCTAATATCCCTGTGTATTTCAGTATATATACCACCCTTACCTATTGCTATTAAATGTCCAAACCCAAATCCCTCTTTACTGTATATATTAAGATCTCCTTCTCTATTTGCTCCAATAAAGAATTCTACCTTAGGTTCAATCATTTCCTGTATTAATATCTCTGGTACTTTCTTACCAGTGGCTTTTTCAATATTAGTAGATAGCTCATCAAACTTACTCTGTAACTCAGATATTGTTCTAATATCTAAAAAGACTCCCTTAAAATCCGTCTTATGTGCTAAATCTTTAGCTACTGCTTTTATAGCTACAGGGAAGTTTACACTAGCAAACTCAATGGCTTCATCTATATTGGCAGTAATTATCTGATGGGGCAAATCTAATCCTACCTCTTTAGCAATGTTTTCTGTTATATCATCAGAGAGAACAGTAGATTCATCTGTAATCTCTTCATGTATTAATTTCCTATATTTACCTCGTAATATTAAATCTGAGAGCTTTCGAGATGTATAGCTCTCTTCTTCAATTACATAGTTAGATAGCTTACTTACCAATTTAATCGTGTCTTCAATATCATTAGATACATATAGCCCATACGCTCTTAATACCTTATTACCTTCTTCTATATCATGTCCTCCTAGAAAGCATGAGAATATTGGTTTTGATGTTTTCTTCTGTATATCTACAATACTCTTAGCTACACCAACTATATCTGTAACTAATTGCGGAGTTAGAATAACTAGTAAAGAATCAACAGCAACATCATCTAGAACAGTTTTAATAGTGTATTCATATCTATCTAGTAGAGCATCACCTAGAATATCAACTGGATTATTTACATTAGCTTGTAGAGGTAAATATTTTTTAAGCTTTTCTTTTGTTTTATCCCCTATCTCTGCTACCTCTAACCCAAATGTTTCAGTAAAATCTGTAGCCATTATTCCAGGACCTCCAGCATTAGTAACAATTCCTACTCCTCTACCCTTAGGAAGTTTCTTAGTAGATATAACCTTAATCATATCAAAGAGTTCTTCAGAGCTTTCTACCTTTATCAAATTACCTTTTTGTATTGCTGCTATCGTTGTATCGTATGAATTGGCTAGGGAGCCTGTATGTGAAGAAATCGCGGTTCTGGCCTTTTGAGAGCTACCTGGTGCTATTATTATCATTGGTTTAGATGCCCTTTTAGCAATTTCTATAAAGTCTTTACCATCTGTAAACTCTTCTAAATATATAGCTATTGAATCTGTATACTTATCTCTTTGTAAATACTCTATTATTTCATTTTCAGATATATCTGCTTTATTACCAATGGAGATTACTTTTGAAAAACCGATATTGTCCCTAATAGCTAGGTCTAATATGGCGGTACAGAATGCACCTGATTGAGATATGAATGCGGTTGTACCATTACCTGGGTTAGCTCTAGCAAATGACAGATTAAGATTAATATTATTATTAATAATACCTAAGGTATTTGGTCCTATTAATCTAATACCAGCATCTTTTAATTTTTTACTAATCTTCTCTTCTAACTCTTTACCTTCTTGTCCTGTTTCTTTAAATCCAGCAGATATTATTATTACACTATTTACCTTTTTTTTAATACAATCATCTACAATACTCTCAATAAATTGAGAGGGTATTACGATACATACCATATCTACAT
>CAYSEU010000046.1:0-5804 GCA_964430365.1 uncultured Candidatus Saccharibacteria bacterium | reverse complement strand
ATTTCCGTCCATACTTTAAGTAAGAGAATACAGATACTCCTCCTACCAGTGTTGCAACAATACCAATAATTAACTCCATTTGAGTATTGTTAAAAATTTAAAACTTTTAGGGGAAGAAATAGGTGAATTTACACCAGATTCGGCGAATCTAAGTACTCTTTTTTATTGTATGTTTTATCAAAATATATACTATTAAAAAATTTCATTAATTCTAAAAACTTCAATATTTCTATCCCCGTCCTATCTAAAAAATCAAATATTATTAAGGACTTTCTAATAATATCATTTTTATCTCAATCTTTCTAGACAGTGAGCCAATATCAGGTCTGTCCTAGGTCTGTCCCCATTTCATCCGAATTTCATCTCCCTCTGCTATCCTTTTATCATGTCCAGAACACGACGCAACTACATAGCGAATAGTTTTTACCACGTATACAATCGTGGTAACAACAAAAACATCATATTCCGAGCGGCTTCTGACAAACAACTTTTTCTTAATTTGCTGTACAGATATAATAGGGAATGTGATATAAAGATACTTACTTACTGCATAATGGAGACACACTTTCATCTTGTCATCCGGACTGGAAAAGATCCAAAATTATTATCAAAATTTATGCAAAAAGTTTGTACTGGTTTTGCAATGGAAATAAACAGGAAGTACCAGAAAGTGGGTCACGTTTTTCAAAACAGGTACAACGCTAATTACCTCCAATACAAGAAAAATTTGCGACAAGCTATCGCCTACGTACAAAGAAATCCTGTACACGAGGGTTGGGTTAGAAAGCCCTCGGATTACAAATGGAACAAGCGTGAACGGGGACAGACCTAGGACAGACCTGATATTAACTTTTGGTAATAGGTAAGATTATGAATTGTTAATAAAGTCAGAGCTGTAGCTTCACCATTTTTGAGCATATGATGAAGGTAAGCACGAGAGTAGTTTTGGCAACACTCACAATTACACTCACTATCTATTGGTCTCATATCCAAACTCATATCGCTGTTTTTAATTCGCAAAATACCTTCCGAAGTATATACAGTACCATGCCTAGCATTACGAGTTACTAGAACTGTATCAAAAAGATTGTAACCAATCTTAGCAGCACGAATAATATCCTCGGGCTTACCTATCCCCATTGCATATCGAATTGTATCTTTAGGAATACTCTCAATAACTGCTGTCATCTCATCCGCAACTAATTCACCATCCTCATCAACGACATATCCACCAAAGTTGTAACCATCAAAACCAATCTTTACTAACTCCTTAGCACAATATGAACGTAAATCAGGGAAGTTAGCACCCTGTACTACAGCAGTAAGTAACTTACCTGTCTTTTTAGTACCACCATACTCCTTGTTAAAACGATCCTTACATCTTACTGCCCATTTTAATGTTCTCTCTACAGATTGCTCAGCATCTTTTCTAGAAAGATTAGTATCTCTACAATCATCTAATGTAACTAAAACATCGGAACCTATCTTCATCTGTATATCTATGGACGACTCTGGAGTTAGCTCATAGGTATTACCCTCTTTAGGGGATTTAAATGTAGCACCATTCTCATGAACCTTGCCTTTCCATTTTTTAGAATGAAGTAGTGAAAATACCTGGAAACCTCCTGAGTCAGTAAATACAATACCATTCCAACCCATCATTTTTTTAATACCACCTAACTGCTGTATTACATCTGGACCTGGATGAACAAGAAGGTGAAGAGTATTTGTTACTAAAGCCTTTGTACCTGTCTCCTCTAACTGTTTAGTTGTTAGATATCTTACTGCTCCTCTAGTAGCATCTGGCATAAAGAAAAGTTTCTCTTTCAGAATGTCTAAGTTCATCATTTTTACTTACTTAAATTAGCACCAATTAACATACTATCTCCATAGCTAAGAAATTTGTAGTTATTTTCAATAGCTTGAGTATATGCTTTTTTAATATTTTTAGTACCTGCAAAAGAACTAACTAAAAGAATGAGAGATGAATCTGGCATATGGAAGTTAGTAACTAGTATATCTACAACATTCCATTTATACCCTGGATATATATAAAGATCTGTATATCCACTATACGGTAGTACTTTTTTCTCTTTTTCAGAATATATACTCTCTAATGTTCTAGCAACTGTAGTACCAAATGCCCATACCCTTCCCTTACACCCATTTATCATATCTGCGACCTCTTTACTTACATTAATATACTCTTTGTGTATCTCATGCTCTTCAATATTTGCTTCCCTAATTGGAGCAAATGTACCCCATCCTACCTTTAACTCAATTTTACCTATTTTACCACCCTTTTTTTCAATATTGTCTAATATATCATTAGTTAGATTTAAACTTGCTGTAGGAGCTGCTACAGCCCCAGGGATAGAGGAAAATACTGTATTGTACCTCTCTCTATCACTACTCTCATCATCTCTTTTCATATATGGAGGTAGGGGAGTATGACCATATTTCTCAAATAATGTATTTGAATCCCCACTTAGAAATTTAACTAAAAATCCGTTCCCCTCTCTTAAAGATATTTCAATATTAATATCTTCACATTTTAGTATCTCCGAAATCTCTACATTCTTAGCCCTCCCTATTAAACAGTACCATGTATCTTTACCCCTCTCTTCCAAAAAAAGTACTTCTACTTTTTTACCCTTAGGAGTTAAGAAATATGTTCTACTGTTTAAAACCTTAGTTTCATTTAAAACAACGATATCTTCCTCTTTGATATATTCTGGGATATTAAAATATTTTCTATGAGTAATATTCCCATTCTCTTTATCTAATACCAATAGATTGGTGGTACCTCTTTGTGTAGGAGGATATTTAGCTATTAATTCTTCCGGTAAATTGTATTTAAATTCTGAAATATTCATTTAACATCGCTATTATATTACAAATATATCTCTTTTTGTTGTTTTTGTAGTAGAATTAGCTATGAGAAATTTAATAGAAGAACCTGTAAACACTCTTTTTTTAGGAACAGATTGGGAATCTGTAGAAACATTAGAAGCACTAAACAAAGATGAAAGATTTAATATTGTAGGAGTGATTACTACTGTAGACAAACCAGTAGGAAGAAAACAAATATTAACTCCATCCAAAGTAAAAGAGTATGCTTTAAGAAATGGTATAGAGGTATTCCATACGCAGAAGAAAGAGGAAAGATACAAAGAATCTTTAGAGAAATTCAAACCCGAATTAATTGTATGTAAAGCATTTGGAGAGATAGTGCCGGGATTCTTTCTGCAATATCCTAAATACGAATCTATAAATGTACACTTCTCAATATTACCTAAATACAGAGGAGCAGTACCCATACAAAAAGCGATATTAGAGGGAGAGGAAGAAACAGGGATATCAATAATGTTGATGGCAGAGGGAATGGATGAGGGAGATATATTAGAGATATTTAAAGAACCAATACATAGTAATGATACAAACCTTTCTTTAAGAGAGAGATTAGTTAAGAAATCAGCAAAAGTACTTGGAGATATTTTAGAGAATTGGGTAAAAGGAGAAATCCAACCTATTAAACAGGATGACTCAAAAGCAACATACTGTTGGCAGAAAGATATATCAAAAGAGAATGCTCAGATTAAATGGGATGAGATGGAACCTGAATATATTGAAAGATTGGTGAGAGCTATGATACCTTGGCCAGTAGCTTGGTGTGTATTAGATAGAAATATCCAGGAGAGTATATCTAACAAGGTAGTAAAACTGTTTGAGGTAGAGTTAATATCTGACACATCTACTCTTAAACCTGGTACTCTATATTCAAAAGAGAATATGCTTCTTTTCAAAACAAAAAATCCTCATACATCAATTAGGGTTAAAGAGTTACAAATAGAGGGGAAGAACAGAGTTAAAGAGAGAGATTTTATAAATGGGATTGGAAAAATCCTTTCTTAATATTGTATAGTATTCCTATACTGATCCTTCGTATACTCATCTTTAGACATTACACTTCCACCCCTAAGGTTTAACTGTTCCGACATTATTTCCCTCCTAACTTCTGAAAACTTTTTACTACCAATTGGACCATACTTAAAGTAGATTACTTGTTCTAAAGAAGTAGTTCCTACAAGATCAGAGATATTATCATCTGTGACATATCCTCTAATAATATACTTAGCTATTTTTATATTAAGAGCCTTTTCATCTATATCTTCTCTCTCATACATGTCATATTTAAAATAGTCTATGCTATTAGAAATACTAATAACCTCTCTCTTTATTTCTGTAAGCTTATACTTGATTTCTGGGTTTTCAATAGCATCAAATTCAAAAAGTATTAGCTGTTCTAAAGAAGTATATCCATTACGAGGTGATTGATTATCATGCGACAGAAATCCAAGAGAAAGAGCTTCTGCTATACTTTCTTTCTTTAAATATATTTCTTCCTGTTCATTTTGATTTGATTCTCCTGAATCAAACTCTTGTGGATCCTTAGAATCTGGCATATATACAGATATTGGATTAATAAACCTATAATATCAGAAATAGGGAAATTGTGTAAGTACCAAATAAGCCGGATTCTGTATTAAACTAATTCAAACTTTGCTTACTCTTAGAAACCCAACTAACCAAACTAAATGGAAACTCTTCTTTGATTTGATTGTATTCTTCCACAAAAGTATTAAATTCTTCACTCTTTGCTCTAGTACTTACTTCTATACTTGAAATCATATTAATTACTTCCATTTCTTCATCATTAAAACTTCTGCCCTTTATAACCTCAAGCATCTCTTTCCTTAGAGAATCTCCTATGTACAAGCATCTATAACTAAAATCAGTACAATCAGATTTAAAATCTGTAATTTCAATTAATTTGATCCTTTCTACAAGGGTAAACTCTCTACTGTATGAAACTTGGATATCCATAGCTATATTATCAATCTGTGTATCTAACTTAGAGAGCTTCTTATATCCTCCCACTGTTATTATTACTAGAAAAAGAATGATTAGGATCAAGAAAGAGAGAAGAATATATTTAGTCTTAATCTTAGGGACTTTCTTAACTAGACCTAAGAGTAGATTATTCAACTTCCTTATTAATATTTTAATTTTTCTTTTATTCATACCTTAGAGCATCCAAAGGAGCCATTTTAACTGCACGACTTGAAGGATATAGGCCTGTTATATACCCTACTAATGTACTACTCACAATTATAGCAAGAGAGAGTGATAATGGTAGGAAACTAACAAATATAAAAGAGCCTCCCCTACTAATCGAGAAAATTGAAAGAATAGCGGAGACAGCTAATCCCATAAGCAGTCCAAAAAGAACCCCTAAAGTACCTCCTGTAATTCCCATTATCATAGATTCATTGATAAAGAGACTACTTATCTCATCTGCTTTCATACCTATTGTTTTCATTAGGCCTACTTCTCTGGTTCTCTCTAAAAGGGAGACTGTTAAAGTATTAAACATTCCAAGTATAGCTATTGATAGTGCTATTGTTCCTACTATTATCAGTACTATCTTTGCATATGAGAATAGGCTTTCTACTTCAGAAACTGTATCCATTACAGATGTAGTTTCTAAACCCAAGGCCTCTATCTGTCTTCTGGTCTCTATTATCTTATCTTCAGATTCTATTATTATTCGTAACTGAGAAAATTCTCCTATCTTGTACTCCTCTAATTCCAAGATAGGGATATATATCACTGAAGGGTTATCATCATTAATAACCCCTGTTATTATATACACTTTTGAAGTGTCCAATACCTCTTCCCCTTCTTCCTCTTCCTCAACTATTTCTGATAGCACTAAATCTAATTTTAATTCTTCTCCTACC
>CAYSEU010000045.1:0-6007 GCA_964430365.1 uncultured Candidatus Saccharibacteria bacterium | reverse complement strand
TGTGTTGGGTGTGTTTGGTTTGTTTTGTCTCCAGCATCCTTGAGGGTCTTTTCCGCCGTAAAGACCAGGTTATCTGCCTGATTGCGGCTCTCGACCACCTCTTTCTTCTTCTTGTCTTCCTCTGCATGCTTAGTAGCATCTTCCACCATCTTCTCTATCTCTTCATCCTTAAGTCCTGTAGATGCTGTAATAGTGATTTTTTGCTCTTTGTTAGTAGCTAAGTCCTTAGCATTTACATTCAAAATACCATTGGCATCGATAGTGAATGTTACTTCTATCTGAGGAACACCTCTTGGTGCAGGTGGTATACCATCTAAGATAAATCTACCTAATGTTTTATTATCCTCTGCCATTTCTCTTTCACCCTGAAGGATATGTATCTCTACTCCTGGTTGATTATCTGCAGCAGTACTAAATACCTGCTTTTTCTCAACGGGTATAGTTGTATTCCTCTCTATCAATTTTGTCATAACTCCACCCAAGGTTTCTAACCCTAGAGATAGGGGGGTTACATCTAATAAAGTAATATCTTTTACATCACCACCAAGAACTCCTCCTTGAATAGCAGCACCTATTGCTACTACTTCGTCAGGATTTACACTCTTATTTGGTTCTTTACCAAATATCTCTCTTACTTTTTTAATAACAGCAGGCATTCTTGTCATACCTCCTACTAATAAGACTTGGTCTATTTCATCTTTAGTTACCTTTGCATCTTTAATAGCTTTCTCACATGGCTTCGCAGTACTGTCTATTAAATCAGAGGTTAACTTCTCTAAATCTGCCCTACTCATCTTTACTTTAAGATGCTTTGGACCACTAGATGTAGCAGTAATGTATGGAATGTTTATTTCTGTCTCTTCAGATGTAGATAACTCTATCTTAGCTTTCTCAGCAGCCTCCTTTAATCTCTGAAGAGCAGTCCTATCATCCTTAAGATTTACTCCATCACTCTCTTTGAAATCTTTAGCTAGTTTGTCGATAATCTTTTGGTCAAAATCATCACCACCTAAGTGTGTATCTCCATTTGTAGAGAGAACTTCAAATACTCCATCACCAATCTCTAAAATAGAAATATCAAAGGTACCACCACCTAAGTCAAAGATAGCAATTTTTTCATCCTTATGATTATCTAATCCATACGCTAGTGCTGCTGCTGTTGGTTCATTTACAATTCTCTTTACCTCTAAACCAGCAATCTTACCCGCATCCTTAGTAGCCTGTCTTTGAGAATCATCAAAATAGGCAGGTACAGTAATTACAGCTTCAGTGACTTTCTCACCAAGAAATTCTTCTGCATCTTTTTTCATCTTTGCTAATATCTTTGCTGATATCTCTTGAGGAGTATACCAATTATCACCCATCTTAACCTCTACTCCATCACTTTTAGATTTTCTCATTTCAAATGGGAGTAGATCTCTATCTCTTTGAACCTCAGGATCATCCCAAGATCTACCTATTAATCTCTTAACAGAGTATATTGTTCCTTCTGGATTTGTTACTGCTTGATTTTTAGCAGGAGCCCCTACCAAAGTTTCCCCTTTATCATCTACTGCAACTACGGATGGTGTTAATCTCCCACCTTGAGAGTTTGCAATGATATTAGGTTTACCACCAGACATATATGCCATAGCACTGTTGGTTGTTCCTAAGTCTATTCCTATTATTTTACTCATTTTAATATTATTAAAAAATTATTTACTTTTAGTTACTACAACCCTAGATGGTCTTATAACGGTATCATCTAATATATATCCAGGTTGTATCACATCGTATATTACTCCTGGCACTTCTCCCTCTATCACACTCAATGCTTCATGTATATTTGGTTCAAACTTACTTCCTTTCTCAGGTAGGTATTTTTTAAGACCAATCTCTTCTAAACTCTTTTCTAAATTACTTAATATCTCTACAACACCATTAGCCCATGATTCACCCTGTTGATCAAATTTAATATTCTCTTTACTTCTTACAGCCATAGTTAAATCATCAACTATTGGTATTAACTTCTCTGCTAATCCTCTCCTGGATTGCATATACAAGAGTGTTAATCTTTTTTGGGTATTAGCTTCTAAATTTTGGTAATCCGCTAATGCTCTCTTTAATTGATTAACTATCTCTAACTTCTCATCTTCTACCTTATCTATTGTTAAAGCCAACTCCTCTATACTATTTCTTAATTCCTCTGCCTCTTTTTTTTCAGTCTTTTTCTCTATAACACTTTTTGTGTTTTTAATATTTTTCATACAGTATTGATATATATATTTTAACTCCAACCTCTCATAGCATTTTTCATAGAGGATTGTACCTCTCTAAGTGCTGGAACACTTCTTGCGTAATCCATCCTTTTAGACCCTAGTATTCCAATATGAGCATTATTGGTATCCCAGAATGGTAATGTTGTAAATACCATCGAACACTCTCCCAATCCCTTTATGCCAGATTCTTCACCGATAACTAAGGATACTCCTGAACCACTATATTTTCTCATCATATTATTTAAGAAATCGCTATCTTCTAATATATTTATTACTCTTTGTAGTTTCTCCCATTCTCTTAGTTCTTCATATTTAAAGAGATTAGAGATACCCCAATACCTAGATATATTATCTATTACAATGAAGGCTACCGATTCTGTTTCTTCAGAGAGTATTTTTAATATAGCGTTAACTACGGACTCCTTAGAAAATCTATCTCTAAATATTCCTTGTCTAATTTCTACAGTAATTAATGGATTTAAAGAACTACTACCTAATATATTACTTACATACATTCTTAAGGCTTGATCTGTTGGATATCTACCAGATGAGATATGACTTTTTTCTAGTAATCCTAATTCCATTAACTTAGCCATTTCATTTCTAATAGTAGCTGAGCTAACTCCAAGCTTATATTTTTCTAAAAGAGCTAAAGAACCTACCTCATCAGCACTATTCATAAATTCCCTAATGATTGCCATTAATATTTCTCTCTGTCTTTCCGTTATAGTTTGCATATTAGCACTCCTTAAGGTTATCTGCTAAGAGTATATGGGTAAATTTAAAATGTGTCAATAATTTGTAAATATTTTTTAATATGTATAGAATAAATTAATAATTTCAAATTATGTTTATTATGGATTTAACAGAAAACAAACCTTTTGGCACACCACAATCTTCATATGATCCTCAGAAAACCACAGAAGAAATAGTGAGAGAGAAATCAAAAGAGGTTCTTCAGAAGTTAGATAATGAGTTCTCTCAGGCTGGGGATAATATATATATTAAGAGATATCGTGTAATAACAGATCAGGATACTGGGAAAACTCGTGTTAATGAGACCTATGCAATATTTCCTAAACCTGTTTTAGAGGAAAATGGTGAGGAGAAGATATATAAAAGATTGATAGCAACAGACCATGGATTACGAGTCTTAAAAACAACTGAAAAATTTGAAGCTCCTTTTCAAGGGCAATATTTGGAGGCTATTGGTAATTTTCCACAGTATTATAAGCATGGAGACAATTCTTCAAAAGAGAGTTTGCTACTAGGAAATAATGTAAACGAGTATGATTTTAAGTTCACCCTAGATGAACAAAATGGAGAGTATGGAACTTTAGAGAGAGCAAAACCTGAAGATGTAAAAGAGGCAATTCAGATTGCGAGAGAAGAAGTACAAAAAAGAAAGGAATTAAGAGATAGAGAAGCTGAAATTGCAAGAGAAAATGCTGCTGCATATGTACCCGAAAAAACAGAAGAGGATAAAAAAATGGAAGACTTAGATGCTCTAAATTCTATAGACTTCTAAAGTTTACACATGCTTCCAAAAAGTCCCTTTTCTTATTGATTAATCACTTTATCTTTGCTATACTTTCACTCGTTATGGAAAAACTAACACTACAAAAAAGAGAAATTACTGGTAAGAAGGTAAAAAACCTTAAAAAAGAAGGATTAACACCAGCAGTAGTATATAACTCTAAAGGAGAATCTAGGAATGTCTCTATTGATTCCTCTGATGCAGATTGGTTATACAGAAATACAACCTCTACTACAATCTTAAATACTGAGTTTGGAAAAGAGACCTTTAAATCTTTAGTTAAAGAATTTGGTATTAATCCAGTAACAGAAGAAATTAATCATGTATCTCTTTTTGAAATAGATGAGAAAGCTTCAATGGTATTTACAATTCCATTTAGATTAGTAGGTATATCTCCAGCAGTTAAGAATAACTTAGGAGTATTGATTAACGTATTAGATAGTATTGATGTTAAGTGTCAATTAGCAAAATTACAACCTGATATTGAAATTGACATTTCTAATCTAACTCACCCAGGACAAACTATTAATGTTGATGATATTAAATT
The DNA here is from genome assembly GCA_964430365.1 of uncultured Candidatus Saccharibacteria bacterium. Taxonomy (GTDB): domain Bacteria; phylum Patescibacteriota; class Dojkabacteria; order SC72; family SC72; genus JAVEVH01. The sequence continues at coordinate 1,665 of CAYSEU010000045.1, read as the reverse complement.
ACCAGAGGGTATGTCATTAATAAATGATGATCAAGCTAGTGCAGCTATTGTAACCATTACGGAAGCTCAAAAGATTGAAGAGATAGAGCCAGTAGTAGCAGAGGGAGAAGAAGGAGAAACAGAGGAAGGAGCTGAAGGAGAAGAAGGTACAGAAGAATCAGCTACAGAGTAAGTCATATTCCTTTTTATACTTTTTTGTATGATAATCTACAATGATATCCATTATTATTACATCTTGGAAAGAACCTAATACAATTGCTAAATGTATTAGATGTATTGCAGATAGGAGATACTCTGGATTAAAAGATGACTTTGAGATATTACAACTATCCCCAGATAAAGAAACGTTAGATGCAGGATTGAAGGAAGCAAATACTCTTTCTCTCTCTAAGAGTGAATATATACAGATACAAGATCCCCAAAAAGGTAAACCGTATGCTTTAAAATTAGCCTTAAAAGAAGCTAAGGGAGATATCTTAATATTTACAGATGGTGATACATATTTCGAAAGAGACGCTATTAAATACCTCTTACAACCATTCGAAGATAAAGAAATATATGGTGTAAGTGGTAGACCAGTATCAGATGATACTAAAGAAAGTATGATGGGATATTGGGGTAATCTTCTCTCTGATTCAGGGCATCATAGAAGGAGTAAACAGTTAGAGAGAGTAAATGGTAAGGGATATTACAAAAGTAATGAGAATTTCTTCCCTATGAGTGGATATATTATGGCTATTAGAAAGATTAATATTGAGATACCCAATGATGTCCTCTCAGATGATGCATATATTTCTTACTCCATTAGAAATATGGCTAAACAGATTGGGTATGCACCTAAAGCTAAGTGCTATGTTAAATATCCTACTACTCTTACTGATTATTACAAACAGAAAGTAAGATCTATAGGTGGTTTTATTCAATTAAAAAGGTATGGGATATTTAAAAAGGACAAACAGAGTAGGAGCTTATTCATAGAATTACCCTATGCTTTCTTTGTATTAAGATATCCTAAAAATCTTAAAGAGTTAATATGGTCACTTACTCTATTTCCAGTAAGACTGTTTACTTGGATAAGAATATATTGGGAGAGGGTAATTATTAAAAAAGATTTCTCTAAAACTTGGGTTAGAGTAGAAAGTACTAAATAAAAAGGAAGGTTACCCTTCCTTTTAAAGTTTCTATTTGAAAGAATATTACCATCTAAAATGAGCAAATGCTTTATTAGCCTCTGCCATTCTCTCTACATCACTCTTCTTTTTGATAGCGTCTCCCTCTCCATTAAATGCATTTACTAATTCTGTTTCTAATAGCTTATCAAAAGATTTACCTGTTTTAGATCTAGCTACATCCACTAACCATCTTACTGCTAATGTCTCTTGTCTTCTTGGACTAACAGGTGTTGGTACAGAATAGTTAGCTCCTCCTACTCTTCTAGATTTAATCTCTAAAGCAGGTCTAATGTTATCAATACTGGTATGTACAAACTCTATTGCTGGAGTTTTACTCTTTTGAGCTCCTGATTCTATTGCAGAGTATACTAATTCTTCAGCAACTACCTTTCTTCCACCCTGCATTACTTTATTGATTAGTCTACCTATAACTTCATCATTATATTTTCTATCTTTTGCTATTATTCTTTTTTTAGATCTCTTACCTCTCATT
>CAYSEU010000044.1:0-6388 GCA_964430365.1 uncultured Candidatus Saccharibacteria bacterium | reverse complement strand
AGAAGAAGAAAGAGAGAATAGAGAAGAGAAATAATGCTGACTCCCTATGTTTTAATATAGAGAAATTAATAAAAGAGAATGGAGATAAAATAGACGATGATGATAAGAAAAAATTAGAAGAAGGAGTAGAAGGGGTTAAGAAGCTAATAGAGAAGGATGATTATGATTCTGAGGAATTAGATAAAAAAGTAGAGAGTCTAACTACAGATATGCAAGAGGTAAGTAAGAAGATGTATGAAAAAGCTTCAAAAGAATCTGCAGAGAAAAAGGAAGAAAAAGATAGTAAGAAGAGTGATAAAGATGATGATAATAAAGAAGAAATAAAAGAAGGGGAAGTGGTAGAGGATTAAAATATTAAAGGGGGCTTGGAGCCCCCTCTGATTTCTGCTAAGATATAAATCAAGATTAATTTATATTTACTGTCCTAATATGTCAAAAGAAATTAAAGCCCCTATTTCTTCGGTTTTTGATATGGTCTCTACTCTTCAGAGGGGAATACTATATTTTACTCTATTCTTAATCCCATGGTTTGTAATTCCATTACCATATGATTCAACAGAGAAGATTAAGAGTCTTGTATTTATAATACTTGCGTCTTTTCTTATTCTACTTGAAATAGTTAAATGGGTATGGGATGGTAAGATTTCAGTTGTTAAATCATCCTTTGATAAGGTATTCTTGATGTTATTTGGTTCCTTCCTTATCTCTTTTATCTTTGCCCAAGATTCATGGATATCATTCTGGGGGTATGATGGGAGAATGGGCAGTGGGTTCTTTGTAATGATTTTTCTTTTCCTCTTCTTTTATCTTGTTAGAGGAGTTTTACAAAAGAAGAAACAGATTATAAAGGCTGTAGAAGCACTCTCTTTAGGGTTAGCAGTACTCCTATTAGTAAGTACACTCTCAGTATTAAAGGTAAACATATTTGGTTGGTTACCATATGTTAAAGATTTCTTTGTAGTAGGTTTACCACTAACATTCTCTTTCCAAGAGATAATGTTAGTTGCTGGTGGAACTGCACTATTAAGTATCTTTTTAGTAATACATTATGTCCTTGGTAAAAAGTATCAATCGATAATATTTCCGACATTAGTATTAGTACTCTCTTTGGGTTCTATGCCTATATTTGCTATAAACCAAGGAGCTTTAGTACCGATTATATTTTTAGTAGTGATAATACTCTTGTGTTTGTTATTACTTATTAAATTAGATAAATCTCTTAAGGTAATTCCTATCTTAATCTTTATTTTCTCTGCTTTGGCGGTAGCATTTAGTATAGGGTTTCAATTTGAATCATTTAGAGAGTCAATATTGGGAGAATCGTTTACAGTATTAAATCCAGTTCGCTTAGGTTCTGATATATCGTGGTCAGTAGCAAGTGAATCAATCGTAGCAGATATCTTTAGAGGATTGGTTGGACTAGGTAATGATTCTTTTGCAATAGCATACAGTGCATTTAGGCCTGCAACTGAAGCTACGATAGCATTAGGTAATACAAGTTTTGTTACTGCATCAAATGAATTACTTACAGTATTAGCTAATAGAGGTCTTCTGGGTGTCATAGTATGGCTCTTCTTAGGATTTACATATGTAAAAGTTTTAATAAAAGAGATTACAGCTGGTGGTGGGGAGAAAAGTATTCTACCTTCACTTCTAGCACTAAATACGCTCTTCCTCTTCGTGGGTTCATTCTTTATGCCTTTCTCTTTCCTTACATACTTCCTACTATTTGTAGCTACATTAATTTTGTTGGTTTACAGTAATAGAGAGGGTGGTAATGAAGAGTTCTTAGTAAAGTTCTGGGCAGTTAATGTAGGTACTGTTTCAAAAGATATTAATAAAACTATAGAGAGTGTAAATTGGTTCTTAACAGTGTTATTTACATTAATAGTTACTGCTGGTGTTGTACTCTTAGTCATAAAAATGGCTAGTATTGCATATGTGGTAAGAGCTGAATCTTACAATGTGGAGAAAAATTTGGAGTATCAGGACTACGAAGGAGAGATATCACTTGACGTAAGAGAGGAATATCTAACTAGGATGGCTGGTTACTATGATAAAGCTTTAAAATATGATTCTTCTGATCCATATATTAATAGAAAGGGAGCTTTAATATCGATGGAGATAATAAATATATTAAGTGAGCAGCATAGTAAAGCGACTGATGAGGAGAAGAAAGCAATTATGTCTGAAGTATCTTTGTGGAAGAATACAGCTATAGATCTTTCAAGGGAAGCTATCTCTACATCCCCACTTACCTATGCTAACTGGAATACAAGGGCTTCTGTTTACTTAGGTCTAGTGAGTATAGGGTTATCTGATTACAGTGAAGATGCTCTAGCTGCGCTTCAAACAGCTGTAAATATTAATCCTCTAGATTATGACTCCTACTATAAAGCAGGGCAAATCTTCATGATTCAAGAAGATTATGATCGAGCTTTAAGTTCCTTTAATACAGTATTAAATATTAATGGTCAGCATGTACCATCACTACTTTTAGCTGCAAATATATTAAGTGAGAATGGTGATAAAGAGAATGCTATTAAATACCTAGAGGCAGCAAAACAGATACTTGAGATTAATGAGCAAGATAGTGGTGATGTCTATGATAGTATAATAAAGGGATTAGCTGAATTAGGAGCTAATACTAAGACTGAGGAGACAGAGAGTACTCAACCAACGGATACAACTACTGAGGCTCAGGAATAGTTGGTTTAAAAAGTATTAAGATTCGCAAATGGAAGGGCTCTTTGTAGAGCCCTTTTACTTGAGCTATTAAATCATTTTTATTTACAATCCGATTCCCAACTAAGAGAGTATTTGATTTAATACCTTCTGATTTATATAGACTCCTTGCTAGTCTAATATTTATTATCTCCTCATCTTTATCTCCCCCATTTATAGGATATATTTTAGAATTTTCTACTATTTCATTTAATTTCAGATGTAAAATTAATATCTCTAAGAGTTGTATATGTGTTGAATATATCCCTAAATCTATTTGCCTTTTTAAGTTCTTCTCTAATTCTTTAGAAATATACCATCCAGTAAAACATTGTACTTTTTCTTCTAAACACTCTTCATGAGTGTAATACCCATTACTTAGGTTATTACAAATAAAGCAGGAAGGAAGTGTATATGGTAAATCTTTAATACAGCTATTACATATACTATCACCTACTTTAGAACATATTATGCATTGTTTCGGAAATATATATTCAAAGATATTCATAATATATTGTATATATCTTTTATTAAAAATATTTGATAAATTCTTCTCTTTCTACTATGATATTATTCGCTAATTATATATAGAGATTTGACTATATCGTGATAAAGAAAAATAGTGTATTTTCAGTAATGTTTCTGCTTCTCCTAACAAAAGTATTAGGTTTCTGGAAGCTAAGAATTTTTGCACAGCTATTTGGAGCATCCCATGAATTAGATATCTTTTGGGCTGCTTTTACTATTCCAGACATTATCTTTATGGTAGTAGTGGCTGGATCTATTAATGCAGCCATTATACCAATACTTACAGATGAGCTATATGATAAAGGTAAGAAGAGTTTTAATAAGCTGTTTAGGCATTTAACAACATATTTCTTCCTACTTACCTCAGTATTAATACTCTTAGCCTTTATCTTTTCTCCTCAGATTACTGATTGGATTGTAAATAATGAATATGCACATAAGGTGTTTAATATGGGATATAGGATAAATGAGAGTGACTATGCTCTCTTTCTTAATCTATTTAGAATAGGGTTACTTTCTCCTCTCTTCTTAAGTCTAAGTGCGTTTGTTACTGCATTTTTGCAAGTAAAGAAACAGTTTTTTGTTACATCTTTAGCTCCTCTTTTTTACAATATAGCAATAGTATTTGGTACATATATATTAGTTAAATACTTTAAATTAGATGTAACAGCTATTGCCATCTCTGCTGTATTTGGATCTGTAATACACTTACTAGTTCAGATACCACTACTTAAGAAATACTATGAAGAGAATCAGCAAGAGTCTTTAGACTTTAAAGAAATAGTAAATAATACGGGAGTAATGAAAGCATTTAAACTTGCATATCCTAGAATGTTAGGAGTACTAGGAGAGCAGTTTAATACTGTTGTAAACACATTCATCAGTTTTACTCTTACTGCTGGTACACTTAGTGCATATAGATTTGCATATAGTTTGCATCTGTTTCCTGTAAATATAATTGGTAGTGCTGTAGCACAAGTTGCACTACCTGATTTAGCTAAATACTGTTGTAAAGGACGGGGAGATGATTTTAAAAAGGTCTTAAATGATTCTATCCAACTATCTCTGTATTTAATATTCCCAATCATTGGAATAATGCTAGTTTTAAGGCTCCCCATTGTACGTTTAATATATGGTACTGGTGCATTTGATTGGCAAGATACCCTCCTAACTGCATGGTGTTTAGCATTGCTCTCAGTGTCTGTAGTTGGTCAGACAGTAGTACAAATACTACTTAGGGCTTTCTATGCTCTGAAAAATACTTGGAAGCCTCTCTTTGCTATCTCTATTGGTATTGTAGTTAATCTTCTTGGTGCATATTACCTTACCAACTTTTTTAGCCACTATTATGACTGGAGACCAATATTAGAACAGGTATGGATTCAGGTAGCTACTGCTAATGGGCAAGGAGTCTTGTCTGTCTTAAAATCTTTTCTTTCTGATACAGCACATTGGATGACTACAAGGGGAGATTCTGATTTAGCAGTAGGTGGTCTAGCTCTTAGTTTGAGTCTCGCTTACTTTGTACAGATGATTGTTGCATCTTTAATGTTAAACAAAATTAGGAAAGTATTAAATTGGAAAGAGACTATCTATCCTGCGTTACTTAAATTACTTAATACATTAATAATGGTTGTAGGTATGTATTTTGTATTTAGGCTCTTTGATTTCCAATTTGATACTACTAGAACGGTATATATATTAATACTTACAGCAGTTACATCAATATATGGAGGGTTATCATATTTAATAGGGTCTAAGATATTCTCTCCTAAAGAGTTTAAAGTAGCCGAAAGATTACTCAAAAATATGGGTAATAAATTCTTTAGAAATGGTACTAATTTAAGACCAGAATAAATGAAGAAGTTCCTTTTGTATACATTCTTTGTTTTTACAATCCTCCTTGTAGTATTGGTAGTATCGTGTGTATACATATTTTTTAAATACAGAGATTGGGAAGAAGATTTCGAAAGTAATATTAATGTTGATTATCTAATAGATTCTAAAAGTATTGAAGAGGTAGAGTTAGATGAAAGAATTGTTAAGTTTACCCTCTCTTTGCTGGATACAGAATCTCTAAGTCTTGAAGTTAAAGAGATAGGGAGTATCCTGTTTACTACTGTAGATTCATATCTTGGAGAAGAAATTCCTTTAAAGAAAATATATATAGAACCTCAGGATAAAGTATGGAATATATATCTTAAAGTAGGGTATAAAGATGTAGAGGTATGGTTTGGATTTGATATTAACAAAGATGATATACAATCAGCCCAGCTATATACTAAAAACGTATATATAGGGCCTTTTGAGATAGGTAGGTATACAAATTTAGTAAGTATGATTAACAAAGGGATAGGAGAATCTATTGTAACTTTAAATGAGAATGGGTTTGTAGGTAGGTATATAGAAAATATTGAGCTTCTAGATGAAGGAATAGTACTAAAAGGTTCTAGATATTGACATATTTCCGATATATATTTAAAATCATTAGCAGTCGGTTTTAAGAATTGCTAATTAATTTATTTTAACAAATTTAAAATGTCTAAAGATATAAAAATACAACCACTAGGAAGTAGAGTCTTGATTAAACCTGAAGAGGTACAGGAAAGAACACCCGGAGGATTAGTTATCCCCCCTAATGCATCGGATGAGAAAAGACCTTCATATGGTAAGGTAATAAAATTAGGTAAGGGTAAAGGTAAGGATGGTAAGGTATTAAAGTTCGAAGTAAATATTGGTGATATGGTTTACTTCAAGAAATACTCCCCAGAAGAGATTGAAATTAATGGCGAGGATTTTTATATCCTAGATACAGAAGATATATTAGCTGTTGCTAAATAACTAGATAAATTTTTACTTACTTACTACTATGTCAAAATCAATAATATATGATGAAGAGGCTAGAAAAGCATTAAAAGCGGGTGTAGATACTATTGCTAATGCTGTTAGAACTACATTAGGACCTAAGGGAAGGAATGTAGCGATTGCTAAATCTTTTGGTTCTCAAGTAATAACTAAAGATGGTGTAACAGTAGCAAAGGAAATAGAAGATAAGGACCCATTTAAGAATGTAGGTGTAGAGATGCTTAAAGAAGCCGCTAGGAAAGTAAATGATTTAGCAGGAGATGGTACCACC
>CAYSEU010000043.1:0-6505 GCA_964430365.1 uncultured Candidatus Saccharibacteria bacterium | reverse complement strand
GAGGAACTAATTAAAAAGCTTTACTTAGAAAAATATCCAGAAGACATATCATATATATGGCTTTCCTCCTTTAGAGAAAAATTAAGAGATAAATAGGTTTGATATTTCAAAATATATTAAATATACTTAATGTAATAATTTATTACATATTTAATGTATGAACTTGTATGTAGCATTACCATTAATAATCTTAGGTGTAATTGTTCTCTTTTTAGTTACTCTCTATAACTCTCTTGTTAAGTTAAAAATGACTGTTACAGAGGCTAGCTCTGATATAGAGACTTTCTTAAAACAGAGATATGATATGATTCCTAATCTTGTAGAAATTGTAAAGGGATACGCAAAGCATGAGAAAGCAATCTTTGAGAATGTTTCTGAATTAAGAAGTAAAGCAATGAGTGCAGGTTCTCTTTCAGATCAAATGGCTTTAGAGGAAGAATTAGCTAAGGGTATCTCTAAAATCTTTGCAATTGCAGAAGCATATCCTGAGCTAAAAGCCAATGAGAATTTCTTAAACTTACAAGGTAATCTTAAAGATTTAGAGAATGATATTCAGAAATCTAGGAGGTTTTACAATGGTACAGTTAGAGATTTCAATACAAAGATTGTAGTATTTCCTAATAACTTGGTTGCAGGTATCTTAGGTTTTAAAGAGTTCCCATTCTTTGAAGCGGATGAAGAAGAGAAAAAGAATGTAGAGATTAAGTTCTAATTCTTTCTCAATGAAGAAACTTAATACTGTATTAATACTAATTGGATTACTATTTTGTGTTACTCCTATATATGCTCAGGAGCAGGAGAAGATATTAAAGTTTGAGAGTAATATTACTGTTAATACAGATACCACCATTGATATTGTAGAAAATATTATCTTTAATCCCTCCTCTACTATCCCAAGACATGGTTTAGAATGGACACTCCCTTATGTATACAAAGTATCTGCATTTAGAAGACCTACGGAAATAAAGGTTAATAGAGTTACATATTACCCTGTATCTAATCCTTCTTTAAAGGTTTTTAACGAATACTCGAGAAGTGATGAGAATGGTTGGATTACACTAAGAATTGGAGATGCAGATAAATATATAAATGAACCATATGAGTATATAGTGGAATATACTCTTAAATATACAGCTATTTCATATTTTGATGAGCATGAAGAGATATATCTAAATATAATTGGACCAGGATGGGGTATACCTATTGAGAATGCTAAAGCTACACTTACTGCACCAGTAGAGATTAAAGAAATAGTATGTTTTGCTGGACCAGATGGTGATAAAGGGCAAAATTGTAATATTGAAGTTAATGGAAATGTTCTTAATGTAAGTCCTAAGGATACACTTCAACCATATGAAGGATATACAGTAGCTATTAAGCAACCAGTAGGAACCTTTGAAGATACTACTAAAGAACAGATAATGATGGTAATACTTAGTAATATAGGGATATTACTCCCTATTCCTGTGGGTATATTTCTATTTAGTTTCTTAAAGAAGAAATTTAAGAACAAAGATATTACTGTAATACCTCAGTATCAACCAGAAAAGGATATGGATTCTTTATCTAGCTCCTTACTGATTAAAAATATTCAGCAAACTAAAAATGTATCTTCGGTATTAATAGAAATGGCAATAAAAGGATATTACAAAATTAGAGAGTATGAGAAGAAAAAATATGAGTTTGTTAAAAGTGAAAAAGATTACAAAAGCTTACCTCAACATATAGTAACGCTACTAGACGGTATATTTGCATATGGAGATGTTGTACCAATTAAAAAGCTTACTAACTTCCATATGGCATCTACTAAAGCTCTTTCTGAATCTAAAAAATATCTTAAAGAGAAGGATTTGATATCAAGTGGTAAGGAGGCTATTAAGATATTACTAATTGTAGGATCTCTTTTTGCAATGTTTATACTCTTTAATACCCTACCAATTTTCATTTCTAATGTGGTAATTGGCTGGTGGTTTGGCTTAGCTATCTCTATCGTTTTACTTTTTATATTTGCCCTTAAGATAGATATTAGAACGGAAATAGGTAATGAGAAGTATACCCATCTTTTAGGTCTAAAGATGTATATTAATACTGCAGAAAAGGATAGGATTGAATTCCATAATGATCCTAAAAAATATACAGAGGTATTTGAAGCTCTACTACCATATGCAATGATATTTGGATTAGAGAAAAAATGGGCTAAACAATTTGAAGATATATATACTACTCCGCCTGATTGGTATCAGGGAGATTTTACTACCTTTAATACAATATATTTTGTAAATTCGTTAGGGAGTTTTAATACAGGAATTGGAAGTAAAACATCTCCTCCTTCCTCTTACAGTAGTTCAGGGGGATATAGATCTAGTGGATGGAGCTCTGGTGGCTCAGGATTTGGAGGTGGTGGAAGTTCTGGTGGAGGAGGTGGTGGTTCTGGTGGTGGTGGCTGGTAATATATATAATACTTAGATATGAGTATATTAGATTTAATATTTGGTTCTAGGATATCTACAACCTCCTTTGAACAGTTAAGGAAAAAGATTGTAGATTTAAGAAAATCTAATATATATCCATACCAAGATAATCTCCCACAAGCAATATCATTTCCATATGATTTCTGGAAGGATTTAATAAAGATATATAGAAGAACAGATAAAGATGGATTAGAGAGGGCGTTCTCAATATTTTGGGCAGACGGTGAAATACTATTTACTGAGGTTAAGACAGGTACAGATAGGATGGTTAAGAGTGGTGGTACAATACAAGTAAAGTATTCTCATCATCCAACAAGACAAGGATATGCAAGAAAAGAACTTTATATTGATGAGAAGTTAGCTAAAAGAAAAGATGTATATTTTAAAAATGTTCCTAGAAGTTTGGAAGTACAATATCTATTTAATATTCATACACACCCTAAACATACAAAAGAGAATGTAAATCCATATTACAATTTCTTCTCAGCTCAAGATATTAAATCATTAATATCCTCTAAAGCTATTATGACAGGATTAGTAACAAACAAATTCTGGTTATTAGTTAGAACAAATAAGACACCAGATAGTGTAGAAAAATTAGTAGATAGCGAAGTTACCCCCTTCTATGTTGAAAATATCCTTAAGATGGGATTGTATATAGCAGATTTTAGTAAGAAGGCATACCGATACTCCTTAGTGAAAGATATATAGCTATTTTACTGTAACAGATTTAGCTAAATTCCTAGGCTTATCTATACTATTACCTAACTCTTTTGCAAGATAGTAGGATATTAATTGAAAAGGTATTACATTACTAATAGCTTTTAACTCATTACTATCTGCTACTGTAATATACTTATCAAAACATTTTTCCTTTTTAAACCTCTTATCTCCAACCCCTATTGTAAATGCCCCTCTGGCTTTAACTTCATATGTGGCGGATATTAAATCTTTCCAATTTATATCATCTGAAATTATGGATATTACTGGAGTCCCCTTCTCTATTAACGCTATTACACCATGTTTAAGCTCTCCGGCAGCAAATCCTTCAAAATGTTTGTATGAAATCTCTTTAATCTTTAAAGCACCCTCTTGTGCTATATGAAAATTCTGACCCTTACCTAAGATAAAGAAATGCTCTCTCTTTTTTAGTAGCATCGAGATATCTTCAATATTTTTTAAATTCTTTTTACTAAAGAATAGCTCTAACTGAGATGATATATATGAAAGCTCCTTTTTAGCATCTGTGTACTCCCCTATTAATGCTTTTGAAAGTAAATATCCAAAAGATATTTGAGATGTAAAAACCTTAGTAGAAGCTACACATATCTCACTACCAGCATTAGACATAAAATATGAATCAGAGATTCTAGAGAGTGTAGAACTGGGCATATTTATTATACTAGCTATATATACTCCTTTCCTTTTAAATATCTCCAAGGCTTCAAGTGTATCAGCTGTTTCTCCACTTTGTGATACAGCTATTACAGTATCATTCTTACTTAATATATCTAGATATGACTCGATCTCATAGGCTTTAATAGAAATTGCTTTAATATTAGAAATCTTTCTTAGGTAATATGCTATTTGATCTGCAGAGTATCCTGCAGTACCTGCACCTATGGTATACACAGTTGAGGATTTCCTAATTCTCTCTATCAATGGTATTAGTTCCTGCATTGTATACTGAGTAGCTGTAAGTATGGTATGTTGTTGCTCGATTATTTCTTTAATCATAAAGTGGTCATACTTACCCTTGTCTACGGCACTATTTAAAAACTTCTCCCTTTTTACCTTTCTTTCTATTCTTTTTTCATTCCTAATATCGTATATACTCCATTTGCTATCCTTTATCTCTACTAATTCCCCGTTATTAATATCTACAATATCTTTAGTAAATTGATTAAAAGCAAGAGGATCTGATGCTAGATATATCTTTTCTCCATTAATACCCATAACTAGGGGACTCCCATTTCTAATAGCTAGAATTTGATTTTGGTTACTGTCTAGTAGTATAACAGTATTCCTACCCTCTAATTTCTTAAAAGCTTTTATTAAAGACTTCTTTAGATCTTTTTCTTTAGTTAATTCATACTCTACTAATCTAACTATTACTTCTGTATCTACCTCTGTTTTAAATATATATCCTTTTAATTCTAGTAAGGTTCTTAATTTAGAATAATTTTCTACAATACCGTTTTGTGCAATTACAAAAGACATATCAGTAGAGTAATGAGGATGAGCATTAGTAACAGTTACGCCTCCATGTGTAGCCCATCTAGTATGCCCTATTCCTATACTACCATCTGTTTCCTTTAGTAATATTTTCTCAGGAATATGCCCTACACTCTTTATACATGTAATCTTTTTCCCCTTTATCATACTAATACCCCAAGAATCATATCCTCGGTACTCTAATCTTTTTAAACCTTGATGAATTATAGTGGAGGCATTACTGTCTCCTGTATAGCCAAAAATTCCGCACATATAAGTAGTGGTAACATATTAATTTCTATTCTGGGAAATGTACTTAGAGATATTTTGTTTATTTGTTATCTCATTTAGGTTTGTACATAAACCTGAAGGCATCCGCTGATTAATCGATGACCTTCGCCTCGTAGTCTATATTAGACCCAGCCGCTTAAATATATTAATTCCCTCCTCTATTATACATATCCCTTTAGAGATGTTAATCCCTTCCTCTTACTCTAGTAACCCAGTACATGAGATTAAGTAATGAAGTGAGTAGTGATGCTACATAGGTAGTAGCTGCAGCATTAAGTACAGATTTAGCACCAGAGAGATTACTCTCATTAATTAGTTTGTACTTTTTAATAAAGGCTAGACCTCTTTTAGTAGCATCTATTTCAATTGGTACCGTAATTAATGCAAATACAGTAGTAGATGCAAAGAATATTAATCCAATTTCAGCAATTTGAAGAATGCTAAAGAGTAGACCTACAATTATTAATATATATCCTAATCTACTTCCAATATTAACAATGGGCACTAATCCATTCCTTAATTTAAAAAGAGGTGAATTACTAAACTTCTGATCTACATGTCCAAACTCATGAGCTGTTACAGCTATATCTGCTACTGATGAGTTTTGAGAAGCGCTAGAGAGGCTTACAATGTCCCTAGTAGGGTCAAAATGATCAGAGAGGACTCCCCCCTTTATTTCAATATCAATAGAGTATCCCTCTCCCTGTTTAATCATTTCTCCTGCTTGTACTCCAGTTATACCAGTACCTGGTAATACCTTAGAATTTTTAGCGTATGATATCTTTATCCATAGCTGAGTTCCTACTGCTAATATTAAAGCAGGCATAGCAACAAGGATTATGTATAATGGGTCATAGAACATAGATAATATCTATTAAAATTTATCTTTTCTTTTTAGAAAAATCATACAAAGTAACAGCAGTAAGTACCCCTATAAAGGCTGTAACAAATTGAAGATAGCTAGAGCTTAAAAATATCATTGGTAATCCAATATATTCCATTAAAGCTCTATATACCAACACTAAAAATGCCCCCTTTGAAATTACTCCTAGTAATATATACATTGGTTTTTTCTTTGATACAAAGTAAGAAAGAATACTATTAGAAAAAATGATAAAGGGGGTTAGATACATTAGAAAGTATGTTGCACCATCAAAGAGCATACCTGTGCCTAATACTGTTAAAGAGGGAAGGATCAAAATGGGTAGTGTTTTCTTAATACCATATCTTAATGTTGAGTACACTATTAAGAAATTTACAATACTTCCTACTACTAATTGAGGCTTCCCTATTACTAAGGGTACTAGTATTGATAGTGAATACATTGAGTAAAGAGTAATCTTATCCCAATCTAATGCTATTCCTAATATCTTCTCTCTATATATTTTCTCTAATTCCATATTTAAGTATATTACAAATTAGAATTGAAATTAACTCATATACATCATATCATCTATACAGCATATCCTAGTAAGGAGGGTACACTTAAATTTAGGAAGGTATATATATGGAGTTTAAAAGTAATGAGA
>CAYSEU010000042.1:0-6677 GCA_964430365.1 uncultured Candidatus Saccharibacteria bacterium | reverse complement strand
ATAAATAGGTTTGATGACATTGAGGAAAAATTTTTAGAAATAGAAAGGAGAGATATGTCACATGAACTTACCTTTATTAAGATGTTTAAGAGATTTGATAATTTAGAATCTATGATTACTAAAGCTCATATTAGAGAAAACAAAAATAGGAATAGATTGGATAAGGTAGAAATGGATGTAGATGATTTAGGAAGGTGTATTTTTGATTACAATGATGGTAGTTTTAAAACAAAAGCTTCAAAGGGTTAGTTTACCCTATTGGCATATCTAAAGATTCTTACGGGGGAATTGAAATATTTACATGTATAGAGGATTAGGTCTGCTGTATAGTCAGAGATATATGTACTCTCTTCTGAATCATATATTTCATATATATACTCTCTTTGGTTCCAATATATACTTACTTTATCTCCTTTTACTGTTTTAGGTAGGTTGTAAAAAGAGATTTTGTTTCTAAACTCTGTACTCCAGCTTGTATATCCAAATCTATGTGCAGCTAATATTATTGGTAACTGATCTTTCTCAGGAGTACCGTAATCATTTACAATCCATGTACCTTTAAGTAATGCTTTTTTGTAATCCTTACTATCTGATATTGGAGAATTTACCTTAATAGTAGGTATTAATACAAAATATCCTTGGGGAAGATCTGGGTTAAATGGAGGTATATTACTCTCCTCTTCAGGTTCCTTTTCTTCTACTTTTTCTTGTACAACCTCTTTAGCAATCTTTTCTACATCCTTATCTACTTCATCGGGATTTAATCTGTACCAAATATATGGTGCTGTTGGTATAGCGATTAGGATGATAGTAAGGAAAATAAAGGTAAAACCTATTATAGTATAGGTATTAAGGAGTTTATTAATCTTTTCCTTTCTATTCATATATATACACATTATCACATATATATATTTTTTAGAAAATATCTCCATTAAAGGTATAACAGGGGGAGGTATAGTTTAAGATATACAAGTTTTTAATATTGGATAAAGGGTCAGGAAATATATATTTGAGTGTGTCAAAATATATTATTAAATTGTAATGGTTATATATATGGTAAGAAAAACAGATGATATAGAACAATTGAAGGTACTTTTAGAGATACAGTTTAAGAGTATAGAAAAACAGCTTAAAGAGTATGATAGGAATATTTTGAAGGTATTAAAAAAGCTTAATACACAAAAGAAATATTCTAATATGAATCAATATTCTGAAGATGTAGAGATTAAGGTAAGATCATATATGGATGGTGATATGAGGGTATGAATAGGTAGTGTGTTTGTACTAGGTCTGGTAAAGAGAGGGTATCTGATTAACAGACCTAGTATTTTTAGATTAGAAATTTAAGGTAATTTTTAGAATTAATAGTAGGATAAGACTTCCAACAAACATCCAAAAAAGAATCTTATATCCTTCTCTTTCATCCTTTGAAAAAGGTTTTACATCTTTCATATCTTCCTCCTATCTGAGATATTTTAAGTATCAGGTTGATACCTAATTCTATCTCAGATATGCACACTACCTATTTAGTATGTAAATGATGGGAAATCGTTATTACATACATTTAAAAAGAACCGCAGATTATACTGCGGTTTCCTTTTATATACAATGGGATGAGATATTTAGAGTATAGCCATAGTAGCTACTCTATCTCCCTCTCCTATATTCATAATCTTTACTCCACTTGTTTGTCTTCCTAATGTTGGTATAGCGTCTATTGAGGAGCGTATGACTTTTGATTTCTCAGATATTACTACTATCTCTGCTTTAGGATGGTCTAATATCCTTGCTACAGCTATCTTACCTGTTTTTTTAGTTACTCTAAAAGTAAAGATACCTGTACCACCTCTCTTTTGTTTAGTATACTCAGAAAGTTTAGACATTTTTCCATACCCATACTCTGATAGTGTAAATATTTTATTCTCATTTGTTCTTACTACTCCCATACCTACGATAAAGTCAGTATCTGATTTAAACTTCATTGCTGTTACACCTCTAGTACTTCTACCAAGGGGCCTTACATCCTTTTCAGAAAATCTAATAGATTTACCATCAGCAGTAACAAGTATGACCTCATCTTCTCCTGTTGTTGGTTTTACCCATATTAATTCATCATTTACCTCTAATTTAATAGCCGTTAATCCATTAGCTCTAATTTTAGAGAATTCATTTAAATCTGTTTTCTTAACTATGCCTCCCTTAGTTACCATTAAGAAATATTTAAAATCTTTCTTCTCTACTATTCCTTGTGTATCTTGATCTTCCTGTATTTCTTCTGAACCCATTATTCCACCCTTAGGATCTCTAGTTAGAATAGAGGTAATTACCTCATTTTGATCTAACTGTACTAAGTTTATCAAAGGTATACCCTTTGCTGTTCTACCATACTCTGGTATCTCAAATATCCTTGTACTAAATACTCTACCCTTATTAGTAAAGAGTAATAGCTCATCATGTGTATTACACAAAAGTACATGCTCTATGAAGTCTCCCTCTTTAGTATCTCCTCCTGATATACCCTTGCCCCCTCTTTTTTGTGTTTGGTATGTGGAAGGTGGTACTCTCTTAACATATCCAGAGTGAGTGATGGTGATTAAGGTCTCTTCCTGAGCAATTAAATCTTCTTCCGATATTTCATTTACTTTACCCTTTATTACTCGAGTCTTCCTCTTATCAGCGTAGTTCTCTTTAATTTGGTCTAAATCCTTACTAATGATTTCTAATATCCTATCTTGATTATCAAGTACAGCATTGTACTCTATTATCTTCTCTTTAGTCTCTTTATAGTCATTTTGTAGTTTCATTCTCTCTAATGCTGCTAATCTTCTTAACTGCATATCTAAGATTGCTTGAGCTTGTACCTCTGTAAACTTAAACTTATCCATTAAGTTTGTTTTAGCACTTTCTTGAGTCTTTGATGCTCTAATAGTTGCTATTACTTCATCCAAAAAATCTAAAGCCTTAAGTAAACCTTCTAATATGTGTGCATGATATCTAGCCTCTGCTAAATCAAATTCATATCTTCTAATGGTTACCGTAAGTCTAAATGAAAGGAATAGCTCTAACATTCTCTTTAATGAGAGAGTGATTGGTTCTTGCTCTACTAATGCAATCATATTAGCATTAAAGGTTTTTTGCATTTCTGTATATTTAAACAGTTTGTTTAGCACTGTTTTAGGTTGTGCATCTTTTTTAAGAATAACTACAACCCTAATACCCTCCTTGTTGGATTCATCTCTAATATCCGCTATACCAGTAATTTTTTTATCTCTAACCAAATCAGCAATCTTTTCAATCATATATGCCTTGTTAACTTGGTAAGGGATTTCAGTTATTACAATCTGGTATCTACCATTTTGTCCTTCCACTATAGATGCTTGTGCTCTTTGTAAAATCTTACCTCTACCAGTAGCATATGCATTTAATATCTCATCTCTATCATATATAGTTCCTCCTGTTGGAAAATCAGGTCCGGGTACAATTTCTATTAATTCTTCTGGAGTTATCTCTGACTTAAAA
This sequence comes from uncultured Candidatus Saccharibacteria bacterium, assembly GCA_964430365.1. Classification (GTDB taxonomy): domain Bacteria; phylum Patescibacteriota; class Dojkabacteria; order SC72; family SC72; genus JAVEVH01. Next base: position 3,158 of record CAYSEU010000042.1, on the reverse strand, counting down.
TCAGGGTAAAGAACCTCTCCACTCTCCTCCATCCTATCCAATATTTTTTGTATATCTTTTTCATATTCTAATGATTTAGTATCTACGTAGTTCTCTACATATGTTTCTGGTTTAGAATTCAATGTTTGAGGTATTACTTCTTTAGATTCTTTTGCTTTTCTTAGCTCATTGTAAATTGCTACACCTTCCCATCTATTCTTCCCTTTAATCATCTCTTGTAGTGCATCTATTAACTCTCCAAGATTGTGCGGAGGTATTTGTGTTGCCATACCTACGGCAATACCTTGACTACCATTTGCTAAAAGATTTGGAAAAAGAGCAGGTAAAACAGTAGGCTCTAATCTAGTACCATCATAGTTAGGAAGGAATGTTACTGTACCTTTGTACAGATCTTTTAAAAGCTCAGGAGTAATCTTACCCATCCTAGCCTCTGTGTATCTCATTGCTGCTGCTGGGTCTCCATCTATTGAACCAAAGTTACCCTGTCCTTCTACTAAAAGATATCTAGTAGAGAATTCTTGTGCTAATTTCACTAAGGTGGGGTATACAACACTTTCACCGTGAGGATGGTAGTTACCAGAGGTATCTCCAGCTATTTTTGCACACTTTCTAAAGTGTGAAGATGGGGAGAGTCCTAAGTCATTCATAGCGACTAATATTCTTCTTTGAGATGGCTTTAGGCCATCCTTTACCTCAGGAAGAGCACGAGAGACGATAACGGACATAGAGTAATCTATATAGTTGGATTTCATTTCATCTACAATTGAACGAGGTGTTAACTCACCAGGTTTAAAGGTAAGATCAAAATCCAAATCATTATCCTCTTGTAGTATGGTAGACTCTACAGAATCCTTATTCTCTACCTCTATACTTTCTTGTGCTTTAGTTATTACTTTTTTATCTATATCAGCCATTATTACTAGTTATGTATATTAATATGTTTTTCCTTCTAGATCAGAAGATATTTCCGCTTTCTTAAATTTATAATCTATTGCAAGATTACTAAGTTCGGTAAAAGTCCCTTGGGATGTTTTATAGTCGGTAGAGATATCGCCTTCCATTGGAGATACCGTAATATTCTCTATTTCTTTTTCATCATCATATATATGTACGTTTAGAATATTCTCATAGCTCTCTGTTGTTCCTTTTTTCAATGTTTTCTCAAGTGCGACTTTTCCAGAAACAGTATTATTTTCAATTTGCTCTTTTATCTTATCTTCCAAAGCCTTATTCGAGGGGTCCTTTACTAAGATTTCTAAGAGAGGGTAATATGAATTTGGTAGCTCATAAAAGAATCTTTTTCCAACTAACGTTTCTAAATTATCTTTGAATTCTGGAGAGTTTCTTATCTCATCTCTTGTTGTTTCTATCATTTTTTTATACGAAACAATTTAAATCAAAACCCCCTTCATCCAAAAGCTCATATGGATTTATAGAGGCTTCATAAATATCTTCATTATCATCATCTATTGGAATAATATGTATATTGTTTTCAATGTCTACTCCAGAGACAATAGCTACTGTGTCGATATCTTTTTGAAAAGATATGAGTCTCTGACCAAATTTAGCCTGTATCTCTTGAGGAAATTTCTCTCCATCTATACCATATTTAAAGAAATCAATCCTTGAGTCAATGTTAGGATTATTCTGATATAGGGAGATTAGCAGTACATTAGATATCTCCCCTATCTTTTCTTTATCAAAATTTTCTGTTCTAAGATTCTCCATATATTTATTAAACATCTAAATTAGCTCTCTTTGCGTACTTTTGTATAAATCTTCTTCTAGGAGGTACCTCTGCACCCATTAACATTTCAAACACTTTTTCCGCTTCCTCTGCATCAGCAATATGGACCTGTTTTAATGCTCTTGTTTCTGGATCCATTGTTGTATCCCAAAGCTGTTGAGGGTTCATTTCTCCTAATCCTTTGAACCTATTAGCTACTGGATTTTTACCAGCAGCTTTAGCTTTCTTAAGAAAAGCGTCTTTCTCGTCATCATTTAAGAAATAGTATTTCTTTTTACCTATCTCTACTTTATGTAAAGGAGGTTGAGCTACATATACATATCCTCCATCTATTAAGGGTTTAAAGAATCTAAAAAGTAATGTAAGTACTAAGGTAGTAATATGTAAACCATCTACATCAGCGTCACTCATAATGATGATTTTGTGGTATCTCAACTTACTAATATCTAGCGTAGTTCCTATTCCTACTCCAAGTGCTGTTGTAATATCTTTAAACTCATTATTACCAAGTACTCTATCTACTCTATACTTATGTGTGTTGATAATTTTACCTCTTAAAGGTAATACTGCTTGATTATGTCTATCCCTACCCTGTTTAGCGCTATTATGAACAAATATTCCACTTGCTAGTGCAAAGTTATGAGTTTTAGGTACTTCCAAATCGTAAACATCTATCTTTTCTTTAAGATATTCGATAGAGATTATCTTATGGTTATAGTGCTTTACAGCATCTTCTAGCCTTGCAACATCACCATCAAAGAACCTGTTACAAAGGGTAGATATTTTTAAAAGAGTCTTGTTGTTTAATTCTTTTCTTACTTTGTCATATATCTCTGTTGATATCTCTCCAAAGTTGTCATATATCGATCGAAGTACTTTCAATCCTTTGTTTAGATATGTTTTGTTGTATGTCCTTTTTCTTTTTTGTCTAAACTCTTTTGTCCATTGCTTTTTTGTTTCTTCTGCTCTCCACTTTAATAACTGAGGATTACTCCATTGCTGTTTAGCAGAAAGTGAAAGCCCTTTTATAGCTTCGGGATTGTTTTTAAAGTATTCTGTAGTTTTTTGTGACTGTTTTAATCGATTATCTTCTTTACTCCAGTATTCTTTTTGAGCCAAATTTAACCTTTGTAAAGTTTTCTCCTGATACTCTTCATTAGTGAAATAGAAGGCGAGATACTTTTCTTTCATATACTCTTTGTATTCTTCGTTTTTCCATTGTTTTAAAGCATTTCTTCTTAGAAGTTTCTGAGTTGATTGTTTAAGCATAGTATTTCTCATCATTGCCCTAAATTGGGGTGATTTTTTAATGATTCTTAATTTCTCAAAAACTTTTTCTGTATGGAGTGTTTTCGCAATATTCTCTTGATGTATTTTAAGATGATGAGTTTTAAGTAAACGCTTTAGACTA
>CAYSEU010000041.1:0-6872 GCA_964430365.1 uncultured Candidatus Saccharibacteria bacterium | reverse complement strand
TTAAGAATCCATTGGTTGTATGAGAAGATGGCCAACTATATGTTAAATTCTTAAGCTTAACTATATCTCCACTACTATTTACTTGGAATAGATCCCCACTACCTACTGTAAAGAGAGAGGCTGGGGAAACATCTCCGATTCCAACGTTACCACTATCTGCGATATAAAAACGAGATGTTCCTGAATCTGTAATATTGAAATCGTCACCCTCGTTGAGATTACTATCCATATCAAAATACATTCCATTTGGAGAAATAAAGTTTAATTTATAATCTCCATTCTCAGATATTCTTACATCATTACGATCATTTCTAAAATCAATGAAGCCTTGATCTGTACCATCTGAGACACTTATACCACCTCCACTAACTTCTAATTTATCAACAGGACTTGCTGTTCCTATTCCTACGTTTCCAACTCCTGTAACTAATGCATAATTTCCTGTACTTGCACCAGATACGTCCCCTATCCTAATCCCATATTTATTAGTACCAACTGCCCCAGTATTTGCATCAATATCTACCCCAATTTGTGTCGTTGGGGAGTTATAGGCTGACAAATTTCCTATAGAGACACCCCTTATTGTCCCTATTGTTCCTGTACCACCAGATGAATATGTTGATATCCTAGCCAAAGTAAAATCAGAGATATTACCTGTACTCATTGCTCCACCTGCAAATACTAACCCATATGCTGTTGAAACAGTATTACTTCCATAATGGAAATACTCTCCTGATAAGGATCTAACATTTGTGAATGTCTGACTACCGTAAGTACTAGTCGCTACATAGGTACCCCTGTTTATATTTGTATTTGCTACACTACTTGCAGTAAAGGAGCTATAAAGTAAAACTCCATCTTGAGCTGCAGTTAAATCTGTATAAAGGGCAGAAACCTTTAGTTTCTCAGTATTTGCAGTAGTACCTATTCCTACGTTACCTGCCCCATCTATTACAAATGGTGTTGTATCTGCTGATACATCATTTACTCTAAATGCTAAGTTACCTGTACCTGTAGCATAATGATTAATTAAAAACGTTGTATTTGTATTTAATAACCCCGTATTATTTAAACTAAGTAAATATCCTGTATTAGCTGCATTACTACCACTTAAAGTAATATCTGCTACTGAACCCGTTAACCCAACTGTAGATGAAGCTAAAGAAAATAATTTACCAGAAGTTAAGCTATTACCCGTTACAGTAAAAGCATTAGAAGTAGTAGCACCAAATGAAAATAACGTTGTAAACGTAGTATGATCTAGTGATGTATTACCATTAGGAGCCAGTATCTCATTCCATCTAGAAGCACTTGTAAGGACTGTACTCCAACTAAGAACACCACTACCATTTGAAGTAAGTACTTGAGAAGCATCACCATCATTTATCGGTAATGTATAAGTAATATCCCCACCCTGATCTCCACCCTGAAAATATGTGTAATAGGTTGGAGTTGTACCCGTCTCTTTTATCCCAAATGTAGTCTCAACTAGAACACTACCCGTCCCATTTGGTGAAAATATGATATCTCCATTTAACCCACCAGTTGAAATAGTGAGATTACCAGAGGAATTTGTAATCGTGGAACTAGCCCCAGCAACTTCTAACTTAGCCACTGGAGATGCTGTACCAATTCCAACATTTCCATTAGCTAATATCGTAAAAAGCCTATTAGTATTAGCAGAATCATCTATTTCAAAGTAGCTTCCACTACTCCCATCCATATCAAAGAAAAATGTAGAGTCCTCTACAGTGGTAGCACCAAGTACAAGATCATCACCCGTGGAGGTAAGGTAGGTAAAGGTACCCGCATCTGTCCATAGGGATTCACCACTAATGTTCTCCCATGCAGTTCCATTGTAAACCTGAACCTCTCCCGCAGTGGTATTGTAATACACCATACCAGTTGTAGGAGATGATTGTGTTTGAGAACTAATGGAAGTACTTAGTTTAAATGCATCATGTGCACCCTCTGAATATTTAGAAAAAATTGAATATGCACTTGCTTCTAAAGGCATCCTACTAAAAGTCTCCGTTAAAGTTGTACCATCAGGAGCAAATTTTAATTCAAGATATATATCACCATACTCTGAGATTACCTCACCTACGGTATTACAAGTACCATCCCTACACTGCCCAGTAGGAGTTACAGAGCCACTACCTAAGGAAAGCTCAAATATACCCTCATACTCCCCTATCTCTACATTTGTAAATGTTTCTGTAAGAAGAAGGGTACCTAGTGTAGAAGCAGTATAATATGCTACTTGAAAATCACAAGTATCATTACCTGCACCATCCACTACACACGCTGGAGTACCTGGTACGACATTGAGTCCCTCATAACCTGTATCATTTCTTACTATCTTCCCTTGGAAATTAATAGTTTCAGAAGTTAGAGCATATGTTGGGGTAAGGATTAAGCTAGCAAAAATAAAGGATATTATCAGCAAAATGAATAAGTTTTTTGCTATATTTGGGCAGTTAGTTTTTATCATATTTCACAGACCTTTCTTTTCTTTAATATGACAGTGTTTTCGAGCTATTGGGTCTGTGATAAAATAATAGTAGAAATGTATACGTTTGTCAAAGCTTTTTGACTATATTTACACCCTACAAAATGATACTAACTATCCTTTGGGGAACATAGATAAACTTCTCTATATATATACCAGATAAGTGACGTCCTAGAGTATCCGATTTAAGGACTAATTCTTGTACTTGTTCTTGGGTACTACTTTTAGGAATAATGACAGTACCCCTTACTTTTCCATTAATTTGAACGGGTATCTCAATATTATCTTCGACTAACAAACTTTTATCTATCTTAGGCCATTTTTGATTATGCACCGAATAGCTCTTCCCCATAGTTGTTGACCATATTTCCTCAGCAATATGAGGGAATATGGGCGCTGATATCAAAATAATTTTCTCTAGGTCTTTAATATCAAAGCTAAATTTTGAAAAACTATTATAAAACTCCATTAAAGCAGCAATAGCGGTATTAAATTTGAAGTCTATGATATTGTTTTCTACCCTCTCTAACAACCTTTCTACCCCTACTTTAACTTCATGAGTACTCTCAGGTACTTTTTTCTCATAAGAATCATTTAGGAAGGTATAGTATTTAGATACAAACCTCTTAACTCCCTGTATAGTACGAGTACTCCACTCTACATTCCCATCATATGGACCCATGAACATAAGGTAACCTCTAGAAACATCTACACCGTACTGCTTTACTAAATCATCAGGACCAATTACATTACCAAGTGACTTAGACATCTTAACACCACCCTCTCCCAACACTATCCCATGAATAGATCTAGCTTTATATGGCTCTGGGTCTCTTACAAGTCCTAAATCATACAAAAACTTATGCCAAAATCTAGAGTACAACAAATGAAGTGTAATATGCTCTTCACCACCCTCATAGTGGTCTACTTGCATCCAATAATCACTTAACTTTTTACTTACAAATTCGCTATCATTCTTAGGATCACAGTATCTTAAGTAGTACCAACTAGAGCCTGCCCAGTTAGGCATAGTATCAGTTTCTCGTTTAGCTAAACCCCCACATTTCGGACATTTAGTATTTACCCATTCCGTAATCTGAGCAAGAGGTGATTCTCCTGTTTGAGTTGGTTCATAACTATCTACTTTTGGAAGAACAACTGGAAGTTCACTCTCAGGTATAGGTACCATACCACACTTAGGACAATGCACTATAGGGATAGGTTCGCCCCAGTAATGCTGCCTAGAAAATATCCAATCATGTAAGTGATATCTAGTAACTACATCTCCAATCTTATTCTTTTTAAGGAGTTTCCCAACCTTCACTCTCGCCTCCTGACTGCTAAGACCGTCTAAAAACCCCGAATTAAAGACCCTACCCTCATCTTCATAGACATCTTCTACCTTAGAAATCTCCGACCTATTTCCATTCTTGCTCTCTATTACCCTAATTACTGGAATACCATACTTAGATGCAAATTCGAAATCTCTTTGATCATGAGCGGGAACTCCCACTACCGCACCTGTGCCAACGCTTGTTAATACGAAGTCTGCGACCCATATTGGCAATCTCTGGTCGGTAATGCTATTTTTACAATATATACCAGTAAACACACCACTCTTCTCACTATCAACACCTACTCTCTCTTCTTCACTCTTTTGCTTACACTCTAATATATATCTTTTTACCTCTTCCTGATTCTCCTTAGGCATACTATTCATTAAACCCTCTAAAATCTCATTATCAGGTGCGATAACTACGAATGTGGATCCAAACTGAGTATCAGGTCTGGTGGTAGAAATAGTAATTACAGTATCACTATTCTCTACTTTATAATTGATATCATACCAACTCTTTCTACCTATCCAATTCCTTTGTAAAGCCTTCACAGAGTCAGGAAAATTTACCATATCTAAATCATCATCTAATCTATCTGCATACTCCGTTATCTTTAGTACCCACTGACTAATATTCCTACTCTCTACCTTGGTACCACATCTTTCATGCACTGAGTTAATTACTTCCTCATTTGCACATCCTACCTTGCATTTCGGACACCAGTTGATTGGCAATTCGGACTTATACGCTAGCCCTTTCTCAAAAAGTTTTAAGAAAATCCACTGAGTCCATTTGTAATATGAAGGATCAGAGGTATTAATCTCCCTACTCCAATCAAATGAAATACCTAAACTCTTAAGCTGCTTTCTAAAATTATCAATATTTTCAGTAGTAATATCCTGAGGAGGCCTCTTTACTTTAATAGCGTAGTTTTCTGTAGGTAAACCAAAAGCATCCCAACCAATTGGAAACAATACATTGTAACCCATCATTCTTCGAAGCCTAGCAACAGCATCCATCATAGAGTAGTTTCTAGCATGACCAATATGCGTACCAGGACCAGAAGGATATGGAAACTCTACCAAGAGGTAATACTTAGGCCTACTATCTAAATCCTTACCCTCATACGCAAGATCTTTAAACCATCTTTCTTGCCATTTCTCCTCAAACTCTTTTGGATTATACTCCTTACTCATACCTACATATATGTATATTAGTTATGTGTAATATTTTACTTTAAATATATCAATTTGGAAAGTTCCCTCTATTAAGCCGTTTTACATAACTGTGAAAAGTATTCAAATCCCCTAACCTTCTGATGTACATATGTAATCAAAATGGACCTGAGGGGGTTCGAACCCCTGACCCCATCGCTGCCAGCGATGTGCTCTAGCCAACTGAGCTACAGGCCCCCAGCTAACTTATAGTCTGAACCTCTCTAGGCTAGCGGGATGGACTCAGCCGGAGTTGAACCGGCGACCTTCGCAATGCGAATGCGATGTTCTCCCAACTAAACTATGAGCCCTACTTCACCATTATACATTAAAACATAGAAGTCTTGCACAATATAGGTTAGCTGGATTACCAACTGGTATATAGCATAGGGTTAATTTGAGTACCATATGCTACACCCCTTCTTAACTCGAAGTGTACATGAGGACCAGTAGATCTACCAGTAGAACCCATCTGACCAATAGCTTGACCCTTACTTACCTTCTGACCAGTTCTTACATAGATATTCTTTAAGTGAGCATACCACGTTGTATATCCATTCCCATGATCAATTTGAATAGACCATGCATACCCCGAACCACCATATGTAGAGCCTAAAGGAGGACAGTAGCCTGCACAACCAGCAAAGATAATGGTACCACCAGCAGCAGCTTTAAGATTTGGCAAATTCCTATCAGCAATATCTACACCCCTGTGTAACGTACCTCTGTAATATTGAGATATTCTTGCTGTAGTACCAGCAACAGGCCATCCCAAGAATCTTCCTACATTAGGATCTACGTATGAAGTTGTATATTTAGTTGGATTACTTGAACCAGATGTATATGACTGAGGTGTACCTGCATATACAGGCTTTGGAGCCTCTGGCATTCTACCATCTGGAATAAATAGCTCCTGTCCTGCTACTAATGTAAATGGATAATCTAACCAGTTAAAGTCAGCAATAGATTGTTCATTACCAGCATACTTCTTAGCTAAAGATGCTAGTGTATCACCACTCTTTACCTTAATTAATACACCATCTGCAGGAGGAATCTCTAACTCCTGTCCAGGTTTTACTAAATCAGAACCTAAACTGTTAGCCCATTTAATTGTAGCGACAGATATATTATATTTACTAGCTATAGTGCTGAGTGTATCACCATTCATAACGATATATGTATCGGTACCTCTCCTCTCCCTATCCTTTGGAATAGCGGTATTAAGAGTAGCATTCATAGCAAGTAAATCACTCTCTGCAACAGATATATAGTCTAACTCTTCTTCATTAGCATTTATTATAGTTGGTGTTCTATATATATATGAAATACTTAAGATAAAAGCTATAACAATACTAGCAATCTGTATAACATACTTAAGAAAAGATCCCCTACCCCAGAACATCCTTCTTACAATACGGTTTTTAACAGACTCAAAACTCTTAAAGAATATATCAAAAAGTACAGAGGTTAATACCCACACTATCCTTAATCTAGATAGATTGTATTCGATAAAGTCTATTAAGAATGCTAAAAACCCCTTTCTAGGATTAAATCTATTTGTAATAAATTGGAATACTTTTCTTGCTCTACTTAAATCAGCATCATTTGAAATATCAGTATCTAAGAATATAAAATCTCCCTCTTGATTAGATTCCTCTGAATCTATAGAAAGGTCCCTAAAGCTTAAACCCGATATGTTGTGTTGCGAATCTTTTCTTTCCATTTGAAATACTACACATTATACCAAAATTAGGCCTCGTGTAGTGTTGCGAGGAATTCCTCGTTAGATTTTGTCTTTCTAAGCTGACT
>CAYSEU010000040.1:0-7047 GCA_964430365.1 uncultured Candidatus Saccharibacteria bacterium | reverse complement strand
AACTACAGGTAAAGATATTGTAATAAGGGGTATAGCGAATAGTGATGGTACATCAATACCTAGATTATCTGTATATGATATTACTAATGATTTAGAGATAGGATACTTAGATGGTACTAATACTAGTACTAAGGATAATCCAGATAACTTACTATTTACAGCAGAAGGTACATTAGAAAGTAAATCAGAAGGTAGTATTACATTAGAAAGTAATCCAATAGATGGGGATATGGTAGAGATAGGGGGTATTACATATACATTTAAAGATGATATTACTAATCCTGGTATTGGAGAAATATATGTAAAGATAGGGGTGGATAACTTAGAGAGTAGTTCTAATCTAAATCTCGCAATTTCAGATGGAGGAGTTCTTGATACAAACTATTCATATGGTACTGGTTCTGTAGCACATACTTTAGTTGATTCTACTGTAAGTAGTAATGTTGTATCTTTGCTTTCTAAAACAGTTGGACTAGCAGGAAATAATATAACCTTAAGTAAAATAGGTAGTAGTATATTATTATCTAATACAACTTTATTAGGTGGTACAGATAATAGTAGTAATTTAAGAATTAGATTGTTAAATAGTAGTAATACTGTATCTAGTGTAAATTGGCATCAGGTAGAGGTATATACTAACTTAGTAGATAATCCTAGTTTTGAGAGAGGTAGCGGAGACCCTTGGATACCAAGTGGATGGGCTGGTTACCAATTAGATCCAGGAGAAGCAATACAGGATAGAACAGTAATTCACTCTGGAAATAGTTCTTTTAGGGCAACTGTTCCAAGCGCATCTAATGGTATCAATACCAATATTTCTGCTACGGTAGGTAAGTTCTATTCTTCTGGATTTTGGTATAGGACGGAAGCTGCAACTGTAAAACCTTATGCATATAATTTTGCTAAACAATCTAGTGCTACAACAATATGGGGAGATTCCTATTCTAATTTAGATTGGACACACGCCTCAAAAGTTCTTAGAGCCAGAAATACAAGCGGAACTCAAGCGAACGAGAGTGCGTCTTATAGCAATACAGTGTTTAATACTGATGATAATTATTTCTTCTTACTTGACTCTGTTTCATTATCCTTAACCCCTTCTTCATATGTTAATTCTCAAACAGAAGATGGTGGTACTGTTGTGAATGGAATGGACTCTTTTACTGAAACATTAACAGGAGTAGAGGGTACAGACTTTACATATAGGTTTAAGTTTATACCTGCATATGATGATGAAGTACTGAGAAAAGTAGGTGTGTCAGGAGATCTTCAAAGACAGTATATATATTTTATTCAATTTGCAAACGGATATCTTGCACTCGCACAGGAAGGTGTCAATTCTTACTATGCCTATGGAACTCCAGGTACAGATATAATTGGAGGAGTAGGAGATTTAAATCTTAGGGCTGGTACGGAATATCTTTTTGAAACATCTTGGAAATATCCTGGAAACTATGAAATTAAATTAAACAACCAAGTAATTTACTCAGGCTCTACCACAGAAGCTGCTACTGGTAATCCTTTGGTATATATAGGATCTGCTACCTCGGGTGCAAACTACGACGGTACTTACTACCCCTACCCATCTTCTACAATAACAGAGAATACGAATATATCTTTTGTTAAATATGGTACTTCTTCTACACATATTGTTACTAGTACAGCTAATGATGAATATTTAACAGAAATAGATTTAGGAAATACAAATAATCATACTATTAGTGCATATGTATATAACAATACTAGTGGTAGTGTAGGAGGAGTTGTAGATAGTAATATAGCTCAATTAGTATTTAATAATAATGTAGTAAGTACTACATATACAGATGAAGGAGGAGGATGGTATAGACTAAGTTATACAGGAGCAGGAATAGTAGGTACTACTAACTATGGAGTACAAGTAAAGGGTAGTAAGGATGTATATGTAGATGGGCTAATGGTAAATGAAAGAGGTAATCCTTTTCAAAATGCGATTTCCAATTTTTGTGACGGTAGTTTGGGGGCAGGTTACACTTGGAGTGGTGTAGCGAATGAGAGTACAAGTACAAGAACAACTGGTACATTAACATATCCTGTAACTAATCTTAACCCTGACAACAATACTGTAAGCTTCTGGATGAAGCTTAATGACCCCTTGGGACAAGTTACTACTGGGACTTTGATCTTTTCATTGGGAAATACATATTTTTATAGAAATCCTGGAGCAAATATAAATACTCTTGGGTTTATTAATTCAAAATATGTATATTATGGGAATTTGGATCTGGATAATAATTCCTGGTATTTTGTGACAATAACCGACGAACCAGGATTAAATCCTCAGCTATATATAAATGGGCAACCAATTAATTCCACTGCGACTAATGGTGATTTGCCAGATCAATTATTCACAACTTCGGCAAATCTTTCCCTAGGTGGTTCTAATACAAAGATTTCAGACTTTAGAATATATGCAGATACTTTAACGACTGATCAGATATTTCAACTATATAACCAGGGAATGAATGTATACAGTACAGGGGTATCTAGTAATGGTAAATATGCAGTAGAGGGTACATGGACATCTCAAGTAATAGATTTGGGTAATAATGGGCAATGGGGTATATCTCCATCCTTACAAATAACTGATAATAAGGGGAGTGATAATATTGTATACCAAACTAGAACATCTCCTGATAATGTAAATTGGACAAACTATGAAGGAGTAGTAATAAATGGTACTGGATATGATTTCATATCTCCTCCTAATAGGTATTTACAAGTAAAAGCTATCTTACAAAGTAGTAATCAATCCTCTACCCCAATCTTTAGTGGGATGAGCTTTAGATATGTACAAGATACTGTCAAACCATCTGTTAATGCTAGCAATATCCAATATTACTCTAGTGCTCAAGGAGGACAGTTACAAACTCCAAACAATTGGACTAATATTCATTTACCATACATCTCTTGGACAGAAGGACAAGACAACACAGAAGGGAGTGGTTTGAGAGGATATTGCTTATACCTAGGTCAAGATCCTAATGCAGATCCTGCTTTGGAAGGAGGCTTGTTAAGTAGTACTAGCCCTGTACATACTACTGAAACAGAATGTGAATTTATTATAGATACACCATATATTGATTTAAGTAATACTGAATATCATGGAGATATATGGATGAGTAGTAGTAATACAGATTACTACTTTAAAATAAAAGCAGTTGACTATACAGGTAATGTATATGGTACTACAGTCTCAGACTCTGAAACATATACTTTTAAATTAGATAATACTCTACCTCTTAATCCTAAAGGAATCTCTGCTCCTCAAGAATATCAAAGAGAAATATCTAGCTTTACACTGTATTGGGCAGAAACAGGATTAAGTGCAGCATCAGATGCTCATAGTGGCATAAAAGGGTATCAGTATAGGATAGGGGAAGACGGTCTCTGGTTTGGAGCAGGACACACTGGTACTCAGGATTGCCAAGACCTGCTTACAAATACCACCTACACACTTCAAGAAGTATTTGAAGGAGAAGAAATTGGTGATGAGTTAGAAATAGGAGAGAATGTCTTCTATGTGCGTACTTGGGATAATATATGTAATGTTACAGAGACATATGCTACTGCAATACTACAATACAGTGCAGATGCACCCAGTAGGCCAACAAATCTTACTGTAGTACCTTCAGAGAATAGTATTAATGAATTTAGTTTTGATTGGGATATACCAGAGACCTTTAGTGGTCAAGAGGGTGGATTACAATACTGCTATACAGTTAATATATTCCCAAGCAGTAATTCATGTAATTGGACATCCTTTACTAATTTAAATGCTGATGCATATGCAAACCAACCAGGAGAAAATATCCTTTATGTTGTTGCTATGGATGAGGCAGGGAATATAAATTATGATGATTACACAGGTATTAAATTCTATGCAAATACCTCTGCTCCTGGAATAGTACAGAATTTAGAAATTTCTGATATTTCAATTAAAAGTACTAGTAAATGGAAATTAGCTCTTGCTTGGGATCAACCAGATGAAACAGGTGCTGGAGTAGCAAGTTACAGAATATATAGGAGTGATGTGGCTGATAGCAACTATAGTGTAGAGTCAAGTAGTTTCGAACTAATTGGTACAACCAGTGGTGAATCATATACAGATGTTAACTTACAACAGAAAGAATATTTCTATGTAGTTAAGGCTTGTGATAGTGCAAATAACTGTAGTGCTGCAAGTAACACAGTTCATATGTTACCAACGGGAAGATTTTATGTACCAGCTGAAATAGTAACAAATCCAAAATTAACCCATGTATCAACTAAGAGTGCAACAATAGCTTGGGTTACTGAGAGAGAAAGTGATAGTAGAATACAGTACGGACTTAGCAGTGGTGAATATTTCGAAGAAGAGATTAGTAATTCTGATCAGGTAGTAGAGCATAGTTTAACACTTAATAACTTAGAGGCTGGAACAACATATTACTTTAAGACAAGATGGACTGATGAAGATGGTAATACTGGTATGACAGATGAGATGTCCTTTAAGACAGACCCACCACCAAGTGTAAAAGATGTGGAAGAGACATATGTTAATTTAGAGAGTGCTGGAATTAGGTTTACTACTAAAGGTGCAAGTAAGGTAAAGGTCTACTATGGAAAAGATGTTGGTCTCTCTAGCTCAACTGAATTAGAAACCTCTCCTGTTGAGACAACATACACGGTTACTCTTACAGGTTTAGAGGATGGTACAAAATACTTCTATAAGATAAATCTCTTTGATATTGATGGAAATGAGTATGACGGAACTGTATTACTTGATTTCCTTACTCCCCCTAAACCGGAGATTATAAATGTAGAGATACAAGAAAAGCATGGGACTGCTCAGCCTACAATGGAAATACTTTGGGAGAGTAATACAGAAGTTAATAGTGTTATTAGATACTACCCAAGTGGTAAGAAAGATCTTGTACAAAACAGAGTAGATATTGAAATGATAAAGGGAATGCATAAGATGGAATTAAATGGGTTATTACCAACGACAACATATACTATGACGGTAGAGGGCACAGATAAACTTGGGAATACCGCATTAAGTGAGGAATATACATTTACGACTGCAACTGATACAAGGCCTCCACAAATATATGATCTTAAAGTAGATAAATCTGTTCTAAGTAGTGAAGTTCAAGCAGATAAGAGTAAGAGTGGGCAATTAGTAGTTAGTTGGAAGACAGATGAACCAAGTACAAGCCAAGTCATGTATGATAGTGGGTTAGGTGATACATACCAGCAAAAGACCAAGGTTGAAACTAATCTTAAGACAGAGCATGTAGTTATTATAAGTAACCTAACTCCTTCAACTGTATATCATCTTCAGGTTTCTAGTCTTGATTCTGCAAATAATGAAGGTAAAGGTAGTCGAATGATAGCTGTTACACCAAAGGCAACAAATACAGTATTTGAAGTTGTAGTAGAAAGTCTAAGTAATATTTTTAAGTTTCTGAGATAAAGATAATGAAAGAAGCAGTAATAATATCAGCAAAAGATATTTATAAAAGTTTTAAAACAGGAGGAAGATATACTACTGTGCTTAAGAATGTGTCTTTAGATATTAAGCTAGGAGAATTTATAATAATATTCGGACCATCTGGTTGTGGTAAGAGTACTCTTTTACACATTATGATGGGATTAGAAAGACCAGATAAAGGATATGTTAAGGTAGGAGGGTTAAATCTATGGACACTTAGCACAGAGGATAGGGCATCTATAAGGAAGAGAGAGATAGGTATTATGTACCAACAACAAAATTGGATTAAATCTCTAAGTGTACAAGAGAATATTGCTTTTTCAGGTCAATTAATTGGATTAGAAAAAGAAGAAGCTTTGGAGAAAGCCAAGGAGGTCTTGGATATAGTTGGGATGGATTTTAGAACAGAATATGTACCAAGTGAGTTATCTGCAGGTGAGCAACAGAAGATAGGGTTAGCAAGAGCATTAATGACTAACCCTCAAATAATTATTGCAGATGAGCCTACTGGTAACTTAGATGTTAAGAGTGGTCAAGAGATGATAGATATATTGGGGAGATTAAATAAAGCTGGAAAAACAATAATAATGGTTACCCATAATCCAGAATATCTTAAATTTGCTGAGAGAGTCATCTTAATGCTTGATGGTAGAATCCGCAGAGAGATAAAGGTAGATTCTAGTAATGTTAATGAGATTCAAAAAGATATAGCTTCTGATTTAGAAACCTTTATTGAAGCGGGTACTTCCATAGAAGAGAGTAGTGTAGTAGCTCCGGATTCAATAAGTAGTGTAGAAATCGTACAAAAGAGAAATATATTGGAGAAATTAAAATATGCGATCTCCTTTAATATTAGGTTCTTATTCCAGAGCTTTATATTTCTATTCCTAATATTACTTAGGAGATTAGGTAAGAAGTCTAACTATTTCTATCAACTGAGTTTAAGTTACAAAAAATATTTTGGAAGGATTAGTAGGACATTTGATAGAAACTTTTCTAAGAATATTTCCCCAAGTATTAATACAATTGATCTTACAGAGATATCATTTAAGAACCTATGGGTAAAGAAATCTAGAACAATGATTACCATATTTGGTATGTCTATAGGTATTGGTTTTATTGTATTTCTACTTTCCCTAGGATATGGTTTAGAGCGTCTAGTTATTGAAGAAATTACTAGAATAGAGGATATGAACCAGATAGACGTTACACCAACAATTAGTAGTAAGGTAATCCTAAATGTTGAGAATGTAGAAAATATTAATAGTATAGAGGGAGTAAAAGATATCTTACCATTAATTAATCTGGCAGCTAGAGTTGAATATCAACAATCTAGTACAGATGTCGTAGTTTATGGAGTGCAGGATAAGTATATTACACAATCCCCTATTACCCTCTCTGCTGGTGAAGTATTCAATGAAGAAAATGTAGGAGTAGTTGTTAATGAGGAATTTCTTGCCACAATAGGGGTTCTACCAGAGGAGGCGGTAGGAGAAGAATTAAAATTAGATTTAGTGCTATCAGAAATAGTT
>CAYSEU010000039.1:0-7101 GCA_964430365.1 uncultured Candidatus Saccharibacteria bacterium | reverse complement strand
TTATTAACCATAAACTAGACATTTTTGATATAACTCACCTTTCCGATTCGGACAGTGAGTTTGCAATTAATCAGTTAGAAGTAAAGGTAGAGGATGTCGTAGAAATAGAAACATATGAAGCCATATATCTAGGTATAGTAACGGATATATCTAAAAATTCTGTAGAGGTAGAGATAAGAGAAAGGATCACTGTAAAGGCAAAAAATGATAATTTTGATATTACGATATTACAATCTTTAATAGGTAAAAATAAGTTTAATGTTTTTTTAGAAAAATCTGTTGAGATAGGTATAGACAGAATAATACCAGTAGAAACACAGTACTCTTTGATTAGTAAAAATAAAGCACTTAAGGAGTATGGACTTTGGAGGAAGGTAATAATTGATGCAACAGAACAGTCTAGAAATATTAAACCTACGGTAATAGAAAAACCCCTTAAACTAGACGATGTTAGTATTAATGATATAGAAAATAGAGTATGTCTTTGTACAGAGAATGTACAATCCCAACCTCTAAGAGAATATATACAAGGAGTTGATATCAAAAAATCTTTTGTAATAGCGATAGGGCCAGAGAAAGGATGGAGTAGTAAGGAGATACAGTATTTTAAGAAATTAGATTTTAAATTTGTTAAACTGGAAGGTAATATACTAAGAACGGAAACTGTGGGATTAGTAATAGGGAGTATAATTAAATATCTTAAAGGAGAAATATAATGGGAAGAAAGAGAGTAAGAAATAACTATAAAAAACCAAGGGATTTTAATCCTAATACTCCTGAGAAGTATTTTACTAAAGATGATGTATTCATTTCTAGAATGGCTAGTATACTAAGAATACCTAAAGAGAGGGTATTAAATATCTTTAATCAAAGAGCTAGAACTACAATCCGTTTAAATGGTTTAAGAGGGGATGTAAAAGAGACTTACAAAATGCTTAAATCTAGAGGATATGAATTAGAGAGTATACTTTGGTCTCCTAATACATACTTTGTAAATAATAAGGATAAGGCAGAGATTTCTCAAATAGAAGAGTATAGACATGGTCTTTTTTACATACAAGATCTCTCTAGTATATTAGCTGCATTAATATTAGATGCTAAACCTAAAGATAAGGTACTAGATATGTGTTCTGCACCAGGTAGTAAAACTACTCATATTGCTGATTTAACGAATAACAAAGCTATTATAATGGCTAATGAATTAGAGGTAAGTAGAACCAATTCACTTCGTAATGTAATAGAACAGTTTGGAGCAGAGAATACTAAAATTACACTAAGTGACGGAAGAGATTTTGGTAAGAAATACCCAGACTATTTCGATAAAGTACTTTTAGATGCCCCATGTAGTGGAGAGGGAAGAATATATATGAGAGGACCTAAGCCTTTGAGATTCTGGAGCATAAAAAAGATAAAGAGTTTATCTATGGTACAAGAGGAGTTAATAGAGTCTGCTTTTATTACATTAAAAACAGGTGGTACACTAGTTTACTCTACATGTACTTTAGAACCTGAAGAGAATGAAGCAGTGGTTACATCACTCCTAAAAAGACATAAGAATGCTCAGGTAGTAGAACTTGATTTAGTAAATAGTAATCTATTTAAGCAGTTTAAGAAATTTACATCTCCTGGTATTACACACTGGAGTGGAAAGGATTACGATCCTTCTGTTAAAAAGAGTATTAGAATATTACCTTCTTCAGAAATGATGGGCTTTTATATTGCTAAGATAGTAAAAAAATAGGGGAGTAATCCCCTATTTAATATTACTTACTCCTTGGCTATCTCTTCCTTAGGCTTATCTTCTACCTGCTTTATACTTAGTTTCAATTTACCATCTCTTTCCTTAGATACAAGCTTTACCTTGACTATATCTCCCTCCTTAAGGAATTTTCTTACATCTTTTACAAAATCATTTGTAATCTCTGAAACATGTACTAGACCAGATATACCAGGAGCTATATCTACGAATGCACCATACTCCATTATGGTAGCTACTTTACCTTCGTAAACTTGCCCTACCTCTGGAACAAAAGATAACCCTTTAATATATTTCAACGCCTTATCTATAGCCTCCTGTTCCATAGCATATATATTTACTGAACCATCCTCCTCTACAGTAATCTCTGCACCAGTGTCTTCGGTTAGTTCTCTAATATTTTTACCTCCTGGACCAATAAGTTCACCAATCTTTTCTAGAGGAATATGTGCTCTTACAACCTTAGGTGCGAATTTAGATAACTCACTTCTTGACTCTTTCATTGCTTCTTCCATTGTATCTATGACTTTCATTCTAGCTACTTTAGATTTTGCAAATGTCTCCTTAACAATCTCCATTGTTAAACCACTCATTTTATTATCCATCTGTACTGCAGTAATACCATCTCTTGTGCCCGTTACTTTAAAATCCATATCACCGTAGAAGTCTTCTACTCCTTGCATATCTGTTAATATATGGAATTTCCCATTATTTTCGTTAACTAAGCCACAAGCAATACCTCCAACCATTTTTCTAATTGGAACACCTGCTGCCATTAATGCCAGTGTAGAACCACATGCAGAAGCCATAGAGCTAGATCCATTCTCACCTTGTATTTCAGACATTACTAATATTGTATATGGGAAATCATCAACAGATGGAATTACAGGTATTAATGCTTTCTCAGCTAACATACCGTGCCCTATTGCTCTCCTACTTGGGTTTAACCTAACCCTATCTGCATCTCCATATGCAAATGGTAAGTCATTGTAGTAATGCATATATCTTTTCTCTTTTTCACCTAACATATCATCTACTAATTTAGCATCCTTAAGAGTTCCTAATGTAGCTATAGAGAGGACTTGTGTAACACCTCTAGTAAAGAGTGCAGAACCGTGTACTCTAGGAAGTAGGTCTACCTCTGCTGCCATCTCTCTTACTTCATCAAAATCTCTGTTATCAACCCTCTTACTCTTTTCAGCAACATACTTTCTCATACTCTTCTTGAGTAACTTCTCATATGCTTCACTCATTAACACCTTTGTATATTTACCCTCAAACTTTTTAAAGACTTCTTCCTTAGTTACTTCATGCTTCTCCTTATCACCTGCTAAAAGATTTTCTAAGAGTCTACCTCCTAAAAATTCTGATATATCTTTAAGTAAATCTTCACTTACAGCAAAGGATGTATATGCCTTATCCTTCTTTTCCAAAGTCTTAATAAATGCATTTTGAGCATCTATCCAAAGCTTCATTTCATCTAAACTCATCTCCATAGCTTTTAGAACATCTTCCTCAGGTATCTCAAAACAACCCGCATCTATCATAGTGAAAACTTTCCCATCTCCACCAACTACATAGTTCATCTTATCTACTAAATCGACATCCTCTATACTCTTGTAAATTGGTTTAATAGTATTTTCCTCCATACCCATTCTTACACCAGAAATAGGGCCATCAAATGGAGCCTGTGAATTCATCAAGGCTACAGAAGCAGCATTAATAGCTAAAAGAACAGGATCATTCTCCTCATCATATGACATCACAGTTACAATTAGACTTAACTCATCTCTATAGTCATCGGGAAATCTCGAACGTAATGCCCTATCTATCATTCTCGCTTTTAATACAGCATCATCACTGGGGAATCTCTCAATTTTTACAAATCTAGAACCACTTATCTTACCTGAAGCATAGAATCTTTCTATATATTCAACAGACATTGGGAAGTAATCATTCTCCTGCCTTGCTTTAGCAGTATTAACATTAACCTCTACAAGTATCACCCATTCGTGCGATTATCGCACTCTCTGATCTAAGAGCAAGTTTTCCTGTCTCGAAAGAACATTTTCTCCCTCCTATCTCAAATTCATAAATTTTATGATTAAACAACATAAATTAAGTTTAAAAATATTAAATACAACAAAAATATATAACTTAGTAGTTATATCAAGAGAGAGAAGAAAAAGAAAGGTTTATATATTAAACCAGATTAAATCTTTATTTTCTTAGAAAAAGTCTCATATCTTTCAGGTTCATTATTTTGGAGGTATTGGAGAAGTCTTCTTCTCTTTCCTACCTTTTGAAGTAAACCTTTTCTAGAATGATTATCCTTTTTATGATCTTTAAGATGTTCACTTAATCTTTCAATCTCGGCAGTGAGCATAGCTATCTGTACCTCTGGAGAACCAGTATCACCCTCATGGAGGGCAAACATCTCTACTACTTTTTGTTTTTCGTCTTTATTTAAGGCCATAATATATACTAGATTAACATCATATATTGATTTTGACAATACTAAATAGCAATACAAAGCCCATTTTATACTTTTATAGGATTTGTGTCAACTACTTACTATCGAGAAACCTTATAACAATACAGCTCATCACCCTCGTTAGCTTCTACATCGATATCAAGTATAACCCCACAATCTTCTCCCTGTTTAACCTCAGTTACTGTTTCCTTACCTTTTCTTAGTGAATGTATCTTCCCCTCTACTAATACTTCATCATTTCTAACCACATATATTTTACAATCTCTTTTAAGTATTCCATCCTTTACTCTAGAGCCTAAAACCTTAGAACCATCAGAAAGAGTAAACATCATTTTAATGATAGCATTACCTATCTCTTCCTCCTGATGCGCTGGGGTAGAGAGCATATCTAGGGCATCTTCTATCTCTTCTATTAGCTTATATATTATCGAATATGTCCTTACTAATACACCACTTTTTTTAGCTAAATCCTCCGTACCCTTCTCTAAACCTACTTCAAAACCTAAAAGAATTGCCTTAGAGAGCTTAGCCATATCAATATCCTTATTAGATATATCTCCTACACCCTCTGATACAATATTAACACTATATCCATCTTTTTTTACTTTAGACAAGGAGTTCTTTAATGCTTCTAAAGATCCCTGTGAAGAGCTCTTAACTATTACATTCAACTCTGTATCACCATCACTTTGCTCTTCGTCAAATATTGCACTAAAATTATCATCCTCCACAATGCTCATCTCTTCTAACTCTTTAATTTCTTCCTTGTACAAGGAAGAGAGTAACTTCTTACTATTCTCCTGAAGTATATATACCTCACTACCAAGAGGTATTAGGTTAGATATACCAATTATTTTACCTCCACAACCACATGATAGGTCACAGATATTTTCACCCTCTTCAGAGATAATGCCCTTTACTTTTTCAATGAGAAATTCCCCATCCTTTTTGTATCCTAACCATGAACCCTTACACAAATCTCCATTCACCAATACTAAGGTAGAAACATTTCCTCTGGTCTTGTCTTTTACAGATTCCAATACATATGCTTTAGCAGCTACACCCTTAGGTAAATCTCCTCTTTGTTGTAAACCTTCTACATCTGCCACTAAGTTTATTAAATCCAAGAGTTCATTTATACCCTTTCCTGTTTTACCAGAGACCTCAATAACGGGAATGTTTCCACCCATACCTTCTATTAACAACCCATTATTTACTAAATCCCTTTTAATCTTAGCTAAATCAGTATCAGGTAAATCAACTTTGTTGATAACTACGATAGGTTTAGCAGATGAATTCTTTATAATCTCAATAGATTCAATAGTCTGAGGTTTAACTCCATCATTTGCAGCAACTACAAGTAGTACAATATCAGCAACAATACCACCTCTTGTTCTCATTAAATCAAATGCTTCATGACCCGGAGTATCTACAAAGGTAATCTGCTTAGTATGATCACCATTAGGAGAAACGGTAAATACAGATATCTTTTGAGTTATACCACCTGCTTCACAGCTTTGAACATGACTCTTTCTAATATAGTCGAGAATTGTAGTCTTTCCATGATCAACATGACCCAATATTGCAACAATTGGAACCCTACTTTGAACATATACATTTTGTTTTGTATCTTTCTTAACCATGTAAGAGTATTTCTTCTCATTATATTAATCTTTTATTCCTCTTTATCAGCTACAACCTCTTCTTCGGTTTGCTCAGCGTACTCCTCTACTGCATCTTTAACTTCAGGTTTAACTACCTCTCCCTCTGGACCCTCAATATCTATTTTAATACCAGTTAACTTCCATGCTAATCTAACATTTTGACCCTCTCTACCAATAGCTAGGGAAAGTTGATCTGTAGGAGATACTACTGTTGCAGTCTCATCTTTAATTTTAACAGAATCTACCTTTGCTGGACTTAGAGCATTAGCTACAAAGGTCTCCATCTCTTCATCCCACTCTATTATATCAATCTTTTCCTCACCTAATTCATTCATTATATTCGCTATACGAATACCTCTTTGACCAACACAGGAACCAATTGGGTCAATACCATCTTGATGAGATACAACCGCTATCTTACTTCTAGAACCTGCTTCCCTTGCTACTGCCTTTATCTCAACTACACCAGACTCTATCTCAGGTACTTCTAATTTAAAAAGCTCTATTAGAAACTTAGGATCTGCTCTAGATACAATTACCTGAGAATCTTCAATACTTTTAAGTAATACTTTGTATCTTTCTCCGACCCTATAGAATTCGTTAGAGATTTGTTCCTCTTGTGGCATATATGCAGTAGCTTTCCCTATCTCCATAACTGCCATACCCTTTTGCATTCTTTGCATTAAAGCGGTATACACCTCTCCAACCTTATCACTAAATTCACTAATAACTGCATCTTTTTCAGATTCCCTTATCTTTTGTAAAAGTACCTGCTTTGCTGTTTGGGTCGCAATTCTACCCAAATCATCAGAAGGCATTTCTATTTCAATAGAGTCCCCTATCTCAACACTTGGAGATATTAGTTCTGCCTCACTAAGAGCAATCTCTTTCTCATTATCTTCTACTTTCTCTACAACAATTTTTACTGCAAAAAGCTTAAACTCTCCACTCTCCCTATCAACCTCTACAGCCAAATTACTTCCCTCTTTCTCTTCTTCATCTTCGTCATACTCTCTCTCGACCTTACCATATTTTTCTTTCTTAACAGCACTTAATATAGCGGACTCTAGCGCTTTAAAAACTTCCTCCTTATCTATTCCTCTCTCTGCAGCTATCTGATTTATGGCCGCAACTAACTCTGACGTCATTGCCATATTCTTTAAAGTTAAAATTTAATAGTTCTTTAC
>CAYSEU010000038.1:0-7496 GCA_964430365.1 uncultured Candidatus Saccharibacteria bacterium | reverse complement strand
CCTTTTAATCCTGCAGGTGAAGTACCTATGAGTAAGATAATACAATCTAAAAAATCTAGAGAAGAGATGGAACAACATATGCAAATGAAACAAGAACAATTAATAGAAAAAGCTAAGATATTTTTAATACCTAAAAGAGACCATATATTAAAACAGCTAGGAAGGATGGGTCTCTTTGGACACCAGCTTACAACTAAAGAATTAATAACTGAATTCTATACAATATATAACCCAGAAGAAGAGATACCAAAGTAATATGGAAGAGAATAAATATACATCAAAAACAATGGAAATGTTAGAAAAGAAAGGGGACTCTATCTACAAAGATAAGTATTCTTCTTTTCAAGAAGATCTTAAAAAGGATATAGAGAAAATTAAAAGTGAAAGAGACAGTGATATTAAGAAAGATA
This sequence comes from uncultured Candidatus Saccharibacteria bacterium, assembly GCA_964430365.1. Lineage (GTDB taxonomy): Bacteria > Patescibacteriota > Dojkabacteria > SC72 > SC72 > JAVEVH01. Next base: position 7,086 of record CAYSEU010000038.1, on the reverse strand, counting down.
AAAAGAAGGAGAGATACAATGAACCTAAGGAAGAGAAGAAGAAAAAGAATCCCATATTTAATATCCTTGATAACTTAATACCATCTAGAAAAGCACTCCCCGCAATAAATAATGAGCCAGTAATTGGTAAGTATGGAGGACTTACAACCCAAGATGTAATAGCTCCAATAGACTTGGAAGTCGATTTTAATACATTACAAATGGGTGATTACTTCTTTAGAACCTTCTTTGTAAGTGGATATCCTAGGTTTGTAGGACCTAATTGGCTTTCTCCTCTCATTAACTTTGAACACTCCCTTCGTATTAGTACCTTTTACTACCCTGTTGACTCTAAGGCCATATTAGAAAAACTAAAAAGAAAAATTGGAGAGATGGAAGCTACAATATATGGACAAATGGAAGAAAGAAAAGTAGTAGATCCTTCTGTAAAAGTAGCTCTCTCAGATGCACAACAGTTACAAGATTCAATAGCGGAAGGTACAGAAAAGTTCTTCCACTTTACAATGTACATAACAATATATGCTCCTACTAAAGACCTATTAGAAAAATATAGTAGAAATGTAATATCTTCTCTCGCTGCAATTAGTGTAACTGCTAAACCAGCTACACTACAACAGGAACAAGGCTTTATCAGTACTCAACCAGTAGGATTAGACAAACTGTACATTACAAGGAATATGGATACTACATCCCTTGCTACTACATTCCCATTCGTTACCTCAGAATTAACAATGGATCATGGAATTATGTATGGGATTAATATGCACAATAAGAGCTTAGTAATCTTTGATAGGTTTGAGTTAGAGAATGCAAATGCCGTAGTATTTGCAAAATCAGGTGCTGGTAAAAGTTACTTAGTAAAACTTGAAGCAATTAGAAGCCTCATGTTAGGAACAGATATAATAATCATAGATCCAGAAAGAGAGTACGAAGATCTTTCTAAAGCAGTAGAGGGTTCTTACATATCTTTCTCACAAGACAAAGGGAACAAGATGAACCCATTTGAACTTTCAGGTGTATCTGATGAGGATGAAGATGAATTAAGAATTAAACTACTCGCCTTACAAGGCTTCTTTAAAGTTATGTTTGATGGTTTAACAAGTATAGAAACATCCATATTAGACAGGGCATTAATACTCACATACAGAGAGAAAGGAATTACCTTTGATCCCTCTACTCAAAAGAAGACACCTCCCCTACTAGAAGATTTGTATAAGGTACTTAAGGGTATGGCAGAGGATGAAGCACATAACTTAGCTAGAAGAATGGAAAAATATATAATAGGGAGTGGTGCAGGAGTATTTAATGAGGCTACTAACTTTGAAGTAACGAATCCTTTCACCGTCTTTAGTGTAAGAGATTTACAAGAAGAATTAAAACCTCTGTCCATGTATCTAATGTTAGACTTCATATGGACTATCGTTCGTAAAAAGAAAAAGAGAAGATTATTACTAGTAGATGAAGCATGGTATATGATGCAAAGAGAAGACTCTGCTAGATTTATGTACTCCATTGCTAAAAGAGCTAGAAAATATTACTTAGGTCTTACCACAATTACACAAGACGTAGCTGACTTTATGAACAATGATATGGGTCGTGCCATTATCTCTAACTCCTCTATTCAAATACTAATGAAACAATCCCCCTCTGCTTTAGAAAAATTACAACAGGTCTTTAATCTCTCTGATGGAGAAAGAAACTTCTTACTTAACTGCGATAAAGGACAAGGACTCTTCTTTGCAGGAGCAAACCATGTAGGTATACAGGTACTCTCAAGTGTAGCAGAGAATGAACTAATTACATCTGATCCTAGAGAGTTAGAAAAAAGAAAACAGGAAGATGGTGGTCAAGATACTAGAAGTATACAAGAGCTCTCCGCTATCTTTGATCCACCAGCTACTCAACAACCGGTAAATACAGGTAATAGTAGAAATGAAGAATTAATTGAAAGAGCAGTCGGTAGAAGAAAGGAAGACATACAAACAATACAGGACGAGAGAGAAAATTATCAAAAAGAATTAGAAAGAATGTTAAAAGAACAGGAACAAGCTCTTAATCCTAAAAAATACGACTACCAGAAATCATTCTCTGAAGTAATTGACGAAAATACTATACCAGGAATAATTAAAAAAGAGAGAGATGAATTAAATAAAGGGAGAAGTCATATAACTCCACAAGGTTTAGTAGGAGATGATAATGAGCAACAACCAAAACAGTATTAAAAATAGAATAAAGAGATACTTTTTAACAAAGAAATCCGATATTAAAGATATACCGAAGCAAGATACTCTTAAATCTGTAATTACTACAACAGGGTATTCACCACTTAAGTATAAACCAAAGGTTAAAGACTTAAGTACGGATATACAGAATCCAGCAATGAAGAGAGCTATGAAAGCATTACAACTATCCAACCCATTTAAAGGGGTTTAACTCAAAGGTCCCTGATCTGGTAATACATACTTTTTCAAATTATCAGGAGTAACAACAACAGGCATAGGCTTACCCTCCACTATTTCCCTAGCTACACTCCTAGCTAGTGTTGCAATATTCCTTTCTAATTGGCGAATACCTGCATCAAAACCAACCGGACGAATAAGAAGAGGCCATACCTCATCAGCAATCTGTATATGGTCTGTAGTTAATCCCATACTAGAAAGAACACGAGGTAATATATATGAATTAGCTATTACTTTTTTCTCCTCATCTGAGTAACTAGTAAAACGAATAACCTCTAACCTATCCAGTAAGGCAGCAGACAATCCTCCTAAGTTATTTGCTGTACATATAAAAAATACATTGGATAAATCAATAGGATAATCAATATAGTGATCTATAAAAGTAGAGTTTTGCTCAGAATCTAAGATCTCAAGTAAGGCAGCCATTACATCATTTAATAACCCCTTATTACCACTAGCTTTCTCTATCTCATCAATGAGAATAACAGGATTCATACTACCTGTTCTTACTAAAGCTTTAACTATTTGCCCTGGTTCTGAATCCATCTCATGCCTTGGTACACCCCTTAATGTTCGAACATCCCCAATAGCTCCTAATGAAACTCTTGCAAATTTCCTACCCATAGAATCAGCAATAGATTTTGCAATAGAGGTTTTACCTACACCCTGTAATCCTACGAAAAGTAATACAGGAGACTTAGCTACACCATCTGTTTGCATAGGGACATCCTCCCTATATCCTCTTAACTTTCTAAGTTGCATAACAGAGAGGTAATCTAGTATGAGATTCTTTACAGTCTCCATGCCGTAGTGACTCCTATCCATTATCTGTTTAGCATTTTGGATATTTAAATTGTCCTGAGTAATATATCCCCAAGGTATTCTAGTAATCCAATCTACATATTTATCTACTGTCTCAAATTCAGAGCTATAGTTTCCCCATTTAGCCATTCTCTCTAATCTTTGAATAGACCTCATAGATTCTTCTTTTAACTCTACAGGTACTTTAGAGGAAGTAAGTTTGTTTTGTAACTGTAATATCTCAGAGAGAATTCCATCAGCAACTTGATTGTTGTTCATTTGGGCAGCATTTACATCCATATCAGAATATATCATATTAACAATTACCTTTCTTGACCTATAACATAGTTAGGAAGTATTTAATAACAACGGAAGTAGTTAAGATAGACCACTTAATACAGCCTCTTTAAGCACATTGGCAGCATACTTAATATCATCTTCATTCGTATATATACCTAAGCTAAATCTTAATGTAGGGCCCACACAGAACTTATCATGTAAGGGCTCTGCACAGTGATATCCTTCTCTAAATGCAATACCTTTTTCATTTAACAAATCTCTGATACCGTCTCCTGTTCTACTAGTCTCTACATTCAAGACATTCTTACATCCCCTAAACGAGAATCCTTCTATATTAAAAGCTATAGCACCATATTTTTGTGTAAAATCATTAGGTCCAAAATGTTTAAACCACTCTATACCCCTAAATTGATCTAGAAAATATGCAACCAATCTCTGTTCATGTTTAGTAATCTCACTCCATCCACCTACCTCTTGAGCCTTTTGCATTAGCCATTCAATTGCAGTACCCAATACTATACCTCCTCCAATATCAGGAGTACCTGCTTCAAACTTCCAGGGTAAATCATTATATTCGAAACCCTTTTTACTAACAGAAGATATCATCTCACCACCACCCATCCAAGGAGTAGCTTTCTCTAAATACTCAAGCTTACAATATACAACACCACTACCAGTAGGTCCGTATATCTTATGTCCTGAAAATACCAAAGCATCACACCCTATCTCTTTTACATCTACCTTTGTTCTAGCAACACTTTGTGCTGCATCTAAGATTGTAAAAGCGTTTACCTCTTTAGCTATTTTAAAGATTTCTTCTACATTATTTTTAACACCCAACACATTAGATATATGTACAACAGAAACAATCTTTACCTTCTTACCTTTGTTTTTAATCAAATCTCTTAACCAATCTAGGTCTAGTGTAAAGTCCTCCTTAACGGGGATATATTCTAATTTAAATTTAATACTCTTTTGAAGTATCATCCAAGATACAATATTACTATGATGTTCCATCTCACTAATTACAACAATATCACCATCTTTCAGTAACTCTCTTCCGAATATATTTACTAACATATTTAATCCCTCTGTTGTATTTCTTACAAATACAATCTCTTTGTAAGAATTAGCATTAAGAAGTCTAGCTACACTCTCATGTGCCTCTTCCCAGTACTTAGTTGCCTCTATTGAAAGCTTATATGGACCTCTATGAATATTTGCATTCTCTTTACTGTAATACTGATTTATCCTATCTATCACTATTTGAGGTTTTTGTGTAGTAGCAGAGCTATCTAAATATACTAATCCTCTTTTTAAAGGAGACGATTTTAATATTGGAAATTCCTTCCTAATATCTTCAAACATATTTTTAAGTAAAAACAAATTAGAAATTCTTCCACATCTTACTGGCCTGTACAGTCATATCCCCTTTATACTTACTATTTAATCCACTACTACCATATGGTCTCTCACAGTGTTGGTCTAACTGCTCAAAGGCTAACTGAGCTATCTTCATACCAGCATATATTCGTATGGGTAATGGAGAAAGATTTGCTATCTCTAGAGTCAATCTCAATTTATTACCCGGATCTAAGAAACCAGCTGTAGCATGTATTATTAATCCCATCCTTGCTAAGGAGCTCTTACCCTCTAACCTACCTACGTGCCTAGAATCTACACCAGTAATCTCTACTACATTAGCTAATATGAATTGCCTTGGTTTAAGTACATATCCACTCTTATCATCTATCTCTACCTTTACCATTAAATCCTCCATAGGTTCTTTTACATCTATGATATCATGCTTATCTGTATTAAATATGAGTATATTTGTATCTAAATGTAGATCATATGATGCAGGCTGAACAAACTCCTGAGAAAATGGCTCTATACTAATCTCACCAGTTCGTAATTTTTCTTTAATACTTCTATCTGAAAGTATCATATATTAAAATATTTAAATATTAGCTCCTATCTACGAATTGCTCCTTAGATTTAGGATTGGGTTTCTCAAGACTCCTATGTAAAGAATACCATATACTATCCGTGATATTTAGCAATTCTAACCACTTATACACTAACACCCTATATGCTATATGCCCACCTCTTCTAGTTCTAAGATTAATTATATATTGTAAGTCATCGAAGGAACCGTAGAAGGAATATTTAGTACTATGTGCATGAGGTAGTAAATATTTAACATACTCCTTTATTACTTCCTCTGGCATACTCTCTTGGGCTTCTTTTTTCCATCTCTTAATCATATCGTATGTCTCTATCAATGCCTTCTCGTACTCCTTTCTTAATTTCTCTAACCCCTTAATCTCAAGGTAGTTACAAAGAAAGAAACAATCCTTACTACCCCTATTCAATTCATTATCCATATCTACTTCATCATGGAAAAGAGGCATATATCTCTCCATACTTCTATGCCTATTCAAATCCTTTAGAGTTCCTAATGTAGCCATACCCTCTAGTTTGATAGCACCGGACTGTCCAATATTACCCATTAGGTTATGATGGTTATGATTTTCAAATATTAGTTCTCCTAATGCTTTTTCATCCTCATACTCTAACTCTAATTCCTTTTTACTACCTAATGGATTTAAAAGAAGTTCGTAATGGGTAAGAAGGTCTTCAATAGGGTGTGTATTGTAACTAACCTTACATGAATCACTCTCACAACCCTTGTTAATATATTTCTTCTGATTAGATATATTACTTTGTATATATTTCAAAATATTCCTAGTAGAATTTCTTCTACAACAGTTAGCATCTGTATGTCTAATTAAACCATCTGCTTCTCTAATATATTTAGGTATCTCTATTTTAGACTCCCCTAAGAGATTTAGAAGGAGTTTTCCTACTTCATTCTCAACTACAGAGTCACTAGCATTTAAATATGATATTAATTCAGACCAGTTTCTAGCAGACATTACTGCAGCCATACTTGTATTTAAACCGTATGGGAGTAAATATCTAGCTGTATCAAAACTTCTAGCTTGTAATGCACTCTTCTCTTCCTTATTCCTATCATTAATCTTAAAGTATTCACTAAGAGATGTCTTAGTCTTTTTAAGAAGTTTTCTGTAATCATTCATCTCCTTTAACATTATCTTCTCATATCCTTTTCTAATACCAATATCACTACATACCTCTTTAGGAATTTTTACAAACTCAGGACTCTCAAAGTTCTGATATCTAGTAGACCTCTCTTGACCAGCAATAACAGAATTTAAGTAAAATATTTTCATAGCAGTAAACATCGGGATATTCTCAATACATACAAAAAGATCTGCCATATCACCTACAGATTTATGACCGTATCCATGAAATATATTTTCTAATCTCTGAGCTGCATCTGTATTGTTTTCAATTATCTCTTTTGCAATATCTATGATTGAATCACTAGACCTACTGTACCTAGCCCCAAGGTAGGCATTTATAGAGGGTTGTTTCTGTCCAGGGTTTTGTAAAAGAGTATGAACTTAAAAATTATTCAAAAGAGATTGAGACCTTAAAC
>CAYSEU010000037.1:0-7587 GCA_964430365.1 uncultured Candidatus Saccharibacteria bacterium | reverse complement strand
TAATAGTTCTTTACTAAAAAAAAGGTGAGAACCAATCTCACCCTCCCTTAATACATCTTCTCATGTAATAATATCAGAAGAATATATATATGTAAACCCTACATATTACTCAATTCCTCCCATGCTTCCCTTTCTTTCTTACTTAATCTTCTAGGGATATCTACATCTATACGTACATATAGATCTCCTCTCTTACCCTCTTTACCTAGTATTGGAGTACCCTCTCCCTTAATCTTAAAGATTGTACCAGGTTGTGTACCTGTTGGAATCTTTAATTTAACTCTTCCAAATATTGTCTCTATCTCAATCTTTCCCCCTAATACAGCAGTTGGTACAGTAATACTTTCCACAGAGTACAAATCATTACCCCTCCTATCAAATTTCTCAGAAGGCTCCACCTCTATCTCTACATACAAATTACCAGATTCACCACTTAAGCTTGCATTACCTCCATCTCTAAATCTTAGAACCATACCATCATATGCACCAGCTGGAATCTTAATTTTTACGTTCTCACTCTTAGATTCTAAACCTGTACCACCACATTTGCTACAAACTTTCTCAGGTACTGTTCCAATACCTTGACATCTCGAACATTGTGCCATTACAGATATCTGACCCAAGAAACTGTTTTGTACTCTTCTTTCTCTACCACTACCTTTACATACCTCACATGTTTTCCTTTTACCTGTTTCACTTCCAGTTCCCCCACATTTTGAACAAGGCACATTCCTTTCTACCTTAATAGAGTATTCACCTCCCTTCATAGCTTCATCAAATTTAAACCTCATTCTGTATCTCAAATCCTCCCCCCTTAAATTACTCCTTTGACCCTGCTGTCCAAACCCAAAATCAAACCCAAACCCATTATTACCACCAAAGAAAGTACTAAATATATCACCCATATCAAAAGGTGCCCCACCATAGCCATACTCAGAACCTCCACCATTACCACTCCTTGGGTCAAACCCTTGAGTACCAGCATGTCCATACTGATCATATGCTTGCCTTTTAGTTTCATCAGAAAGTACTTCATATGCCTCTTGTACTTCTTTAAACTTCTCTTCAGAACCCTCCTCCTTATTAACATCAGGGTGATATTTTTTAACAAGCTTACGATATGCTTTTTTAATTTCTTCTTTTTTAGAATCCTTGCTTACACCAAGAACTTCATAGTAATCTCTTTTACTCATACAAAAGATATTCTAGCAGACAAATACATTAAGTGCCAACAAATGACATAGAAATATCTAACTGGTAATATATCTATTACAATGGATAACGATATTAAAGTAGAAAAACAGAGTGAGAAGAAAATACAGATAACAAAGAGAATCCTCTCTTGGACATTAGCCCTAATAGGGTTGGTAATTGTATTAAGTCAGGGAGTACCTCTCCTCTCTTCATATCTGCAGGGAGAGTTTCAAATATTTAAACAAAATTTGATTAAAGACCCCCTACCAGAGTCATATAGGCAGTATATTGAAGATGAATTCGCATATTACGACCCTGGTAAAAGTTACTTTGCTAACCTCTCAGAAAATGCCGATAGCTTAGAGTACAAAGGCATGTTTACATATGATCCTACTACCAAAAGCAGTAAGCAGATAGTGGTGAACAAGGAGTACAAAGAAAATATGTATATTACAATTCCTAAAATAGAGATAGAGGATATTAGAATTACACCTAATGTAGAGAGCTCCGATGAAAAGATATATGACCAATATCTTAAATTCGGATTAGCACACTTTAAAGGAACTCCTCTTCCAGGAGATGGGGGAAACTCCTTCATATACGGTCATAGTGCAGTAATTAGTTTCTTTAGTAAACACTCAAATTTACCTGAAACAATATTTACTAAATTAGAGGGAGTAGATATAGGGGATATTGTAAGTATACAGAAAGAGGATACCAAATTAGAGTATGTTGTTAGAAACAAAAGAATCGTTTCTCCCGACGATTTTTCCATACTTAAAACCCAAGGAGACAAGGAAACTGTAACCCTAATGACTTGCTGGCCACTAGGTGTAGGAACCAAGAGATTAATAGTAGTAGCTGAAAGACTATAATTTTTGTACAATGAAATATGGATTCTAAAACTAAAAAAATAGTCCAATTACTTTCGATAACTGCAAGCATACTTTTTGTAATTGCATTAATAATGTATTTCATGTTACCTACAGATCCTGATGAACCAGTTGTTAATGATGTAGAGATAGTTTATTGGGGAATATGGGAATCAGATGATGTAATGCATCCACTAATAGAGAAATATGAAGCAGAGAATCCTGGAGTAAAGATAAAGTATGCACAACAATCTTTTAAGAATTACGAAGATACCGTATATACAAGATTAGAACAAGCCACCTCCTCTATAGAACCAGCACCCGATGTTGTTAGAATACATAATACTTGGTTACCTAAATATGAAAAATATTTAACACCACTTCCAGAAGACGTTATGAGTGCACAAACATATGCTGAGGAATTTTACCCTACTGCTGTTGATGATTTGACAGGAAGAGATGGAAAGATATATGCAATACCATTACATATAGATGGTTTAATGGTAATTTACAATACAGATATTTTCTCTGAAGCAGGATTCACAGCTCCTCCGAAAGATTGGGATTCCTTTATAGAAGTAGCCCAAGCGTTAACTAAGAAAGATTCTAATGGGAAAATTACTCAATCTGGATTAGCAATAGGTACCTCTAAAAATATTGTACATTCCGTAGATATACTTTCTTACTTCCTGTTACAAAACAAAGTACAAGTAATGAATAGTACAAGAGATCAAGTAAACCTGACTACTAGTAGAGCAATATCTGCCCTCGATACATATACATCCTTTGTACAGGATGAAAATGCTACATGGGCAATATATTTACCAAGTGATTTAACTAAATTCCAAAATGGAGAACTAGCAATGATGTTTGGTACATCTTGGAGAGCTCTAGATATACTTGAAAATGCACCCAATATTAATTTCGCACTAGCACCGCTACCAAGACTCCCAAACAATGAAGAGGTTTACTACTCATCATACTGGGCAGATGCTGTTACAAGTACAAGTAAGCATTCAAAAGAGGCATGGAAATTTGTAGAATTTCTTAGTCAACCAGAACAGCAAAGAAGACTTTTCCAAAATGCAGCAAAGGTTAGATATTTTGGACAACCATATTCAAGAGTATCAATGAATTCAGAGTTGCTTGAAGATGAATATACCAAAGCAATAGCTCAAATGGCTCCATATATGAAATCATGGCAAATGGGAGACCAATCTTTTGTAGAAAACTTACTTAAGGATGCAATAACTGCGATAGTGGAAAATAGGCAGGACAGTGGATCAGTACTCTCAAAGATACAAGAGGATATAAACGAGAGGCTTGCAGTTAGTAATAAATAAGGATTAATATATAGAAATGAGAAATGCCCCACTTACAAGAAAGAAGAAAAAGAATATAGCATTAACATTTCTCCTTTTACTAACATTACCCATCTTCATATTCGGTCTTTTGCAAAACAGTAGTTTTGATCTCAGGAATAAAGCATTTGAAGATATAGAGTTAAGTGAAACAAACCCATGTATCATTACATTCCCCAATGTTAATCCCTACTCTTTAGAAATAAATAGTACAGTAAGAGTTCAGGTAGATGCTCTCTCACAGGCTTTCTTCGTAAAAAGTATAAGTGTATCTGACAGTATGGGAACTATATTAATTACAAAAGAATATACTGACTCACCTAAGATCATAAGTGAATCATTCCCATTTACACCACAAACAGAGAAAGCATATAACCTTTCTGGGAGTATGACTGATACAAATAATCAATCATATACATGTGTAATAAGTAGTCCATATGATATTAAGGGTGTAAGAGCAATTACAACAAATACCAAACCTCAATTCACAACTACACCTAGAGCATCTTTACCATCTCAAAATATACAAACTGGGGTAACATATGAGTATACTGTACAAGCAGAGGATATAGATGGAGATACAATAAATTACTCTTACTCCTTTACTGTTGGAGAAGATTGGCTAAAGCCTACCGTACTTGAAGATGGAGGAAATGGGAAACTAAGTATTAAATTAAAAGGTTTCACTAACAAAGCAGGTAGTTACCTAGCAAATATATTCATACATGATGGATACAGTACACATCTTTCATCTCAATCATGGGTAATAAGTGTAAGCCCTAAAGAGAATAGTAACCCTAGTGTAAAAATAATTGAGCCTATATCACCAGTTGAAATAAAAGATAACAAAATATTAAGGGTACGTTGGGAGGGAGAAGATGATGGAGAGATAATAAGGTACGAAATATATATATCTTCTAACCCAACAAATCAGAGTACTTGGAAAGCTATTAACAAAAATATTAACCCCTCTATAACTTCATACAATATAGATTTTTCAGATGTTACAGCTGGGGCATACAGAGTAATAATCAGAGCTGTAGATAATCAAATACCAGCAGCAATGGGAATGGATATATCAGAAGAGATATTAATATCACCTAAGACTCCTGAGCCACAAAAACCAGATGATCAAATAGTATTACCACAGCCCCAAGTTATTAATATGTCTCCTACTAGCTCTGATAATATTAATAATCAATTACCTACTGTAAAAGCCTCCTTAGTATCATCAGAGGGAGCCACTATAAACGAATCTAGTATATTAATAAAAATAGATAATAGAGATATTACAAAAGATATTAAGATAAACAAAATCTCTGAGAGTGAATATACCGTAATATATATACCTGAGCAGGCTTTAACGTACGGCCTACACAAAGTAGATTTAACTTTTGAAGATAGTAATAAGTCTTCTGTACAAAAGAGCTGGACATTTACAATCCAAGGAGGAGATGAACAAGAAGATACTGACTACTTCAATATCTTTGGTTTTGAAATAGCTAAAAGAACTGTACTAATAATAGGAGGAGGATTAGGATTAATAGTATTAGCAATAGTAGTACCGATGGTAATAGTAGCAATATGGAAGGATGGATCTAAAGAGAGTGAACCAAATAACTATGCACTCCCTCAATCAGTACCACCTACTACAGAAATACCAATTGAACAGAGACAAGCAGAAGATTTGAAATACTTGGTTAAAAATGATTTCCAAGCTCCTGAACCTGAGTTACCTACCCCTTCACAAGAGAGTATCCCTGAGCCAACAATTGAAGAACAGGTTGTTACTCCTCCTGAACCAGTAGAAGATTTAGATTCTCTTTACAAACAAATCGAATCTATTAAACAGGAAGAAGATAATAATTCAAAGTAATTCTACTTAACATTGCCTTCTGATATAATCATACTCATGAGAAATCTTTCATACATACAACTTAGGAAAGAATATATAGACTTTTTTAAAAATAAAAGCCATATAGAAATCCCTAGTGCCCCATTAGTACCGGAAGATGATGCTTCTGTACTCTTTGTTAATGCAGGAATGTTTCCATTAGTACCATTTCTTAAGGGAGAAAGACATCCTCTTGGTAAGAGGTTAACCAATTCACAAAGATGCTTAAGAACGGGAGATATTGATGAGGTAGGAGATGCTACACATTGTACTACCTTCGAAATGTTAGGTAACTGGTCTCTAAATGACTACTTTAAAAAAGAAGCCATAGAGATGACTATAGAGTTTTTTGTAGATGTATTAGAGATGGATATAAACAGAATATATGCATCTGTATTTAAAGGAGAAGAAAATATTCCAAAAGATACAGTATCAATAGAGACATGGAAAGAAATATTCTCCAAGTATGGAATAACGGCTAATGTTGGTAAGAATGGAAGAATACAAGAATATGGCAAAGAGAAAAATTGGTGGGGATTACCAACTGGAGGTCCCTGTGGTCCAGACTCTGAAATCTTCTATGACACTGGTAAACAACCATGTGGCAAAGAGTGTCATATCAATTGTGACTGTGGTAAGTATGTTGAGATAGGGAACAATGTATTCATGGAATATCTTTTTGAGAACGGAGCATATCTACCTCTAGGAAGACACAATGTAGATTTTGGTGGTGGCCTAGATAGATTAGTAATGTTAAGCCAAGAAAAAGACTCTGTGTTTGATATAGATATATACAAACCAATATTTGAAAAAGTAGAATCTCTTTCTAAGAATGGAAATATCCAATCTCAAAGAATAGTAACAGACCATATTAAAGCATCTACATGGATAGTAATGGATGGAGTAACTCCCTCTAATAGTATGCAAGGATATATATTAAGAAGATTAATACGAAGAGCTATGAGACATGCAAGAAAGTTAGGTATAGAAAATTCCTTTGTAAGAGAAATCGCAGATATTTCAATAGAGCAATTTAAACAGGTATGGCCTAAATTAGAAAGTAATAGGGAAGAGATTTTAGAGGTATTAGAAGAGGAAGAGGAGAAATTTAACAAGACATTACAAAATGGTTTAAAAGAATTAGATGCTTTAATTTCTAAAAAGAAGAATATTACTGGTTCAGATATCTTTAAAATGTACGAAACATACGGCCTACCAAAAGAGGTAACGGAAGAGATATTAAAAGAGAAAGGTATTAAGATTAATGATATGGAAGGGTTTGAAAAAGCTAAAAGTAAACACCAAGATACATCTAGAACCGCATCCTCAGGTTTGTTTAAAGGAGGACTATCAGACACATCAGAAATGTCTACTAAATATCATACAACCACTCACCTACTCTTAGCTGCACTTAGGAAAGTATTAGGAAATCATGTATACCAGAAAGGAAGTAATATTACACCAGAAAGATTAAGATTAGATTTCCCTAATGAAACGAAATTGACCCCGGAACAGATAAAAGAGGTAGAGGACATTATTAACACCACTATAAAACAATCACTCCCAGTTACATACGAAGAAGTAAGTAAACAGGAAGCATTAAGTAAAGTCCCCTTTGCTGCTTTTGAAGAGAAATATGGAGAGACTGTAAAGCTTTACTATATTGGTAATAAAGAGAACCCCTTCTCCGTAGAGATATGTAACGGCCCTCATATAGAAAATACCTCTGTTTTAGGTAAGTTTAAGATATTAAAACAGGAGAATGTAGGGGCAGGTATTAAAAGAATAAAGGCAATATTAGAATAATGGATGTATTAAACCCAATTTTAGCAATAGATTACGGAGATAAAAGATTTGGATTAGCAATATCTGATAATAAAGGATTAATTGCCTCTCCATTAAAGGTGTTAGAAATAACTAAGAATAGAGGACAGGAAGAATTAATAAAAGATATGTTAGAAATAATTGAAGAATATAAAATAAAAAGTATATTAATAGGTAAACCCCAAATGTTTGAAAAACAGTATGAAAAAACTTTAAAAAAGATTGATAAATTCGTTACTAATCTCTCTTCACAAACCTCCCTTCCCCTCCTCTTCCAAGACGAAAGCTATTCTACAACTCAAGCTCAAAATATGCTACTATCACTAGGACAAAGCAGTAAATCATCTAAAGGGAAAATAGATATGATATCAGCAACTGTATTTTTACAAGATTTTCTAAATTCAGTAAACTCTAATAAATGAAAAGCATAATAAAAATATTT
>CAYSEU010000036.1:0-7744 GCA_964430365.1 uncultured Candidatus Saccharibacteria bacterium | reverse complement strand
GTATTCAGCGTATGGTGTAAATATTGCAGACCACTCTACTGATTGTTGATCATTACTATCTAAATCAAGTGTGATGGGTTGTAGTACACTAACATTTTGAGTATCTGTACCCAGTACAACCTCCTCTATTTCAGGAGCTTTTGGAGTAAAAAATTCCTGACTATTCTCATGTTTAACTGCCCAAGGAAATATCCTTTGAATACCTGTTGTGTATATTACGACTTTTTGATCTGGTAAAAATGATTCTAGAGGAATAATCTTTACACTTTCTACAAGGGTTTCAATTCCAAGGAAATATTCATATTTTAATGTAATATTACTCTCTGGTGATATTGTAATCCTTAAGTCAGATTTTTTTAATGGAGAGGTAAAATCTAAGGTTATCTCTCCTGCAGTGTCTAACATCCTACTATCTTTAGACATTGACACATGGGGTACTGTAAAGAGAGATACAATGCAAAGAGAGAGTGTAAGAGTAAATATTAAGGATATCTCTGTAAGTGTAAAAATCTTTAATACCTTTCTTTTTCTAAATATTGTTAATATATGTTTAACAAAATATATTAACGAAGAGATACCTACAGGTATTAAGAGGTATATTAAATTGTTTCCAAAAAAAACCTTAAGGTATGAATCAAAGAAGAAATATATACAAGCAGTAAGGATTAAGAGTACGCTACCAACGATTAAATATCTAAAGGTAAATTTTACTTTCTTTTTCTTTCTTTTTTTAGTTGATACAAGAAAAAGTAGAATGGAGATAGAAAGCCATATTAGAAAGAAAGAAAGTAAGAAGATTCTTACAGTAAAATTAGGAAGGTTATCACTAACCCCTGTTATCCAATTTTCAAATTCCATTACTTAAGTTTTACAGTATATTGGTGTACTTTATCAAGTGTAAGGAATATTACAGGGCCATTATCATTGTCATATGAATACTGATACGCATACTTTAAAGCACCTTCAATATTTGGACCTTCCTTATTAAACCAGTGAGGGTGAGAAAGAAAGGTAACTACCGTATCCTTTTTAGCAATACCTCCATTGTAATTACTCTTAAGGTTAGAGATTAATTCTTCAGAGGTATATGCCCACGAATCTCCTCCATTATTAGGATATTCCCATATATTGATATTAGGATTGTTAGTAATATTTTGATCTTTATCATTCATTTGGTATGGTTGTGTACTATCTTTTAGATTCCAATGACCTACTAATTGGTTACGACCGTGTATGTAATATGTTCTTCCAGAAGATTCAATTCTAAAACCTAAGTTTTTTAATACTAAAATATTCTCTTCATCAATGTACCAACCTCCTGCTCTAAACATTATAGGTTGTTCTAGTCCGTTCTTTTCATACTGAGTAAGAGACCACTGTATGATTTTTTTGTAATCATCATATCCATAGTTACTGTTTGGGGTATCATGACCGTTACCTGTAGGACTTCCCCATGCAGGGTTATTGTTTACTGTAACTCCACTAGCTTCTACTAATTTATTATACATATGTAAATGTAATCCAATACTTTCTCCTTCTCTACTTTTAACCCAATCTGTTAAATATTGAGATCTAGTTTTAGAAAGATATATGTATATATATGGATTAAAAAAATGTGTCATTGGTACTGAGTAGGTAGAAGATATTCTACTCATTTCTTTTAAGTATTCCTCTTTTACATCAAATCCTTCCCAGTCTATTGTCCATGTAACGTATAGAGGGTGGGAGACATTGAATGAGAATGATTTAGAAAGAGTTGCTTCACAGGCAGTAGATTTTACAAGTAATTTATACTCTCCATCCTCTAATCTCTCTATTGGGATATTTATATTCCATTTCTTATTCTCATATACAGCATCATATATCTCTCCATTCAGATCATATGTCACTGATACCTCTTCTTGAGGTAAGTCTATTTCCATATCTATTGAATTAATATCTGTATATGGCGATTTAACATACCATTTTTGTGGTACGCTCAAATTAGAGAGTTGCTCTTTTGCACTCTCTTGTAGCTGTATACAGGGATTAGTAGTACCACTTTTTACATCGGTATCTATTTCTTTCTCCTGTCCATCTAATTGTTTTAGAAATACTGAAGTAGATATTAAGGATATTAATAGTACAAGCAGTATTAAGAGTTTTTTACTCATACCTACATTATACCATTTTACGACGAAATACTATAGGGTGGAGGAGTAAGAGGCAAAATATTCCTAGATTAACAAATATGCTTAAAAAAGGATTAATAGTAGGTTCTAGGACAAATACTGCTAAAAATACAAAAAATGTAGAAATGAAAAACTGATCTAATGGATACCTTCCCATATTTGTAAAAAGCCTAAATATACCTTTAGAAAGTATGTTTTTAAATCTTCTATATATTAACATTATTAAAGGGATATATATAAAGGCGTAGAGGAGGAAAAGAGGTGATGGGGGCCACCTATACCAAGAAGAGAGTTTTAGAGAAAGAAGTACACCAAAGAGTGTTATAGCGAATATTAAGATTATTACCAACATACTATCCTTCTTATACTTACTTAGAAATATCCCAAATGAATATATAGGGAAGTAGTATGTTAGAGGGAAAATATGTACTGATTTATACCCAAATATATTCTCTAAGAGTATTCGAATTGGATCGGGGTATGTATATTTTGATATTTGTGTATATACAATACTTCCTAATATATATATTAATACTGTAATTAATATTAACCAAAGGGGTTTAGACATTAAGTATTTAATCTGTTTTGAAAAAAGTAATGGCACAAAAGAAAATATTATGAATGCTATTAAAAATTCTGTAAAAGCAGGTATATGATTAAGAAGTACAATATTATTAATCCTATCAAAAGTAATACCATCTTCTAATACAAAGGTTACTAAAATACCAAGTATTACATATACCATATATATCTCCAATACTCTGTTTAAGGTTTCTTTGAGTTTAAATGAACCATCTTTTAATATCTTAAGACCATTTACATATGCAGAGGAGAAGAGAAATATTGAAAAGCAAAGGGTTGCACCAGCTGTTGTAAATATATCTAGTATTGGATTTTTACCAAGATAAAGAAGCGCATTAACATGGGTAATAGTCATTAAAAGAATAGCGATAGCTCTAAGAAAATCAATACTAAAGTCTCTCTCTTTCATATATATATTTATATCACAGCAAAGAAAATCAATAAAATGGGAACACTATAAGATAGCGGGATGGGGGAAGGTGACGATGGGACTCGAACCCATGATAGTGGTTTTGCAGACCACGGCCTTAACCAGCTTGGCTACGTCACCTAGCGATTAAGATCCAATTACATCTTTTACTTTGATTATCTCTAATATACTGTTATTGGATCTGTTTTTAATAGAACTGCCACTAATAATAGCAATTTTATCATTTAAATCCAACTCTCCATATGAGTATATACACTCTACACTACTTAATATTGCACTATCCCTATCAGTAGGGAAATCTTTGAGGTAATATCCTTTAACTCCTCTTACTAAGGAATTCTGTCTAATTCGTTGTATATCATTACTAATTTCCCATATGGGGATATTAAGTCTGTGTCTAGCTAAACTAAGTGATGTCTTACCACTTTGGGATATGACAATGATTCCCTTAAGGTGAAGATTGTTTGTCAGATCAAATATACTACTACATAACTCATCTGTCTCTACACTAGCCTGGGTATATCCACCTACTTTCTGAGGTCTAAGTACATTTTCTACTTTTAGAGCAATATCATTCATCATTGTTACACTTTGTATAGGATATTGCCCTGTAGAGGTCTCTGCAGAAAGCATTACAGCATCACAGCCATCCATAATGGCATTCGCTACATCACTCACCTCTGCTCTTGTAGGTCTAATATTTTCTCTCATACTTTCTAACATTTGTGTAGCTACTATAACAGGCTTACCAACACTTCTACATTTAAAGACCATTTGTTTTTGGATAACTGGAACCTCTTGTAGGGGTATCTCTACACCCATATCTCCTCTTGCAATCATTATTCCATCGACAAGTGCTAGTATTTGATCAAAGTTATCTATTCCCTCCCTGTCCTCTATCTTAGCAATTAGCTTAGTATTACTCTTACCCATTACCTCTCTTACTACTGCTACATCGGTTACATTCCTAATGAAAGAAGCAGAAATATAATCAAAATTATGCTCTACTGCATATTTAATATCCTCTTTATCCTTATCACTAAGAGTTGGAAAATTTAAATGAGTATTGGGAACATTAACAGTCTTTTTAGGCTTAAGGATACCACCCTGTATTATCTCACAAAGGACCTCTTGTCCCTTAATATCTATTACATTTAAAACAATACTACCATCATCTAAAAGCACAATACTATTTCTTGTTATATCCTGGTGGAGTGTAGGGTATGTAGTAGCTATATACTTATCTGAGAGTTGATTACTATTAAAATATCCCTGAGAAACTATTATTAATGTATCTTTCTCTTTAAGATATTTCTCTTTCTCAAATCCAGATACCCTTATCTTATGTCCCTTTGTATCTAACATTAAACCTACTCTAGAGGATATACTTCTAATCACTCTTGAAACTCTATCTAATTCATCAAAGTCAGCAAAAGAGGCATTAATACGTGCTACATCCATACCATTATTAATCATTTCTTTAAGTACATTTAAATCCCACGAGGATGGACCTATTGTAGCTACTATTTTTGTTTTACAAAACTCTTTCATCAATATATCTAAAATATACATTAAGAGTAACTTAAGTAACAAGTAAAGTACTATCCTATATTATTCTCGTTTGCAAATATCTATTAGTAATAGGTACAATGCTATTAGATATATAACATGAGAGGGTATATATATGAGTAGAATATTAAAGAAATTAATACAATTCCTTTTAGTAGGATATTTTGTTTTTAATATCTTTAGGGGTTTTGTATTACCTTCAAATTATATATATATTATTGCTCTCTTCCTTATCTTCTCTTTTACAATATTTCTTTCTTCAATTATATTAAATTTTCTTACAATAAAAGAAAATTTTATAACTACACTATTAATGAGTACTCTACTTTGTATAGGGGTATTCTTTTTAGTAGAGGGACTTATGCCAGGTTTTAAAATAGAGACATATACATTTGAGGGATTAGATACGGGGAATTTAGTTATTAACTCTTTTGAAGTAACTAAGGTTCTTACTATGATATTTGCTAGTGTAACGTTCTCTTTTATTACATCGATATTAAATGTCCTTGAGAAAACTGCGTAATATTGTATAATCGACATTATGAATCCTAACTTACAAAATATCCTTCTTTATGTTCAGATTGCTGTGTGCATTCTTGTTGTTATATCTATATTACTTCAAAATAGGGCGGAAGGATTAGGTAAAATGTTTGGTGGCGGTGGAGAGGTATTTAGGACCAAAAGAGGACTAGAAAAATTCCTATACTACTTTACTATATTTTTAGCTGTTCTCTTAGTAGCTATATCTCTTCTGTTATATAAATACTCTTAATTGTAGTAAGTAATGTCTAAATCAGAAGTGTCTGAGAAGAAAAATAGGCTAGTATCAATGAAGGAAGCTTTCCTAAGGATTAACCCATCTAAAACTGTTATTAAGGTTGGTATTAAGAAAAGAGAGAGTTTTAGAGGATGGTTATGGAACTATCCTTCTAATTTGTCTAACTTTTTCCAAAAGACATCCCCTATTAGTTTTATTGCTGTATTTCTTTTACTTGGAGGTTCTCTTTTCTTTTTCTTTAGGAGTAATACATTTGCTAATGCCATTTCAAATGAGAAACAGGATGTATTTGTAGAGGGCAATATTGGTGCCATATCTTCTTTTAATCCCCTATTTGCTACCCAAAATCCTGTAGATGCAGATATTCAAGCATTGGTATTTGAAAAATTTATAAATATCTCTAATGATGGTAAACCTCAAGATGGTATCGCTATTGATTGGATAGTGTCTTCGGATGGTAAAACATATGATTTTGTAATTTCCCTAGATCATACTTGGCAAGATGGAGAGCCTCTTACTATGGAGGATATACTTTTTACCTTCGAAATTTCAAAGGAACTTTCTTCTAACTTAGGATATGATACAATTGGTTCTGCTTTGGGAGATGTTAAGATAAATATGATATCTGAAGATAAGGTTAGATTTACATTACCAGAGAGTAATGCTACTTTCTTTGAAGCTATTTCTGTATATATTGTTCCTGCACATAAATTTGAAGATATGCAATTAGCAGATATACCTTTCAGTTCTTTTGCTAAATATCCCATTGGATCAGGACCATATGAAGTGTATAGATCTGAACCTAATGTAGTGTATCTTAAGGCCTCTAATTACTTCTGGGTTACTCCTAAGATAGAGACATTTATATATCGTCTCTATTCAGACTATGAGAGTCTAGAAGCAGCATTTAGGAATGGAATATTAGATGCAATGGGTGGTGTAAATGGAAATAATATGTCATATATTGAGGAATATTCAGGATTTGGTATTAAGGAAGTTACACTAAATTCTAGATTAAGGATGATATTCTTTAATACAAGAAAGGAAAAATTACAAACAAAAGAAATTAGACAAGCATTAAATTATTTGACTGAGAAAAGAAAGCTATTAGAGTTGAGTAATATCTCTGGGGAATTGGCGAATGGACCGATAGCTACAAGTTCATGGGCATATGATAGTAAGGAGATTTCTGTATATGACTTTAATCAAGAGAAGGCTAGTAAGATATTAAATAATTTAGGGTATTCTAAGAATGAGGAAACAGGATACTATGAAAAAGAGGATAAAAAAATTTTAAGCTTTACTCTTTCTTACTATGATAATGATTTAAATGAGAGATTAGCTAATTCTTTAAAAGAACTTTGGAGACAGGAGGGTATTGTATTGAATTTAGAACCTCTTTCATATAAACAAATTACACAAGAAATTGTAGCTACTAGAGATTTTGAATTACTAATGTTTGAAGTAGAGACTACTGTAGATCCAGATCAGTACAACCTATGGCATTCTCTTAAGAGTAACTACCCTGATTTAAACATCTCAGGTTATAGTTATGAGAGAGTAGATATACTTTTAGAAGATGCTAGAAGGAGTACAAAGTTAGATATAAGGAAAAAGAATTACTCCCTTTTCCAAAGATATTTAACACAAGATTCCCCTGCAATGTTTCTGTATCATCCTAATTATACCTATGTAGTTAAAGATAGTGTGGAAATATCTGATATTAGTAATATATATTACCCATATCAAAGGTTTGATGATATAGAGTATTGGAGTAAGTAATAATCCAAACGTTTACCACGATAAGATAGCTGGGATGCCAAGAGGGGGATTTGAACCCCCACCTTCGGTTAAGAAGACTACATCCTGAATGTAGCGTGTCTGCCATTTTCACCACCTTGGCCTATGGGGGAATTCTATCATATTAAAAAGCCTTGCTTAATCTTCATCCTTTGATGTGAGAGATACTCTTACATTCTTCTTAATCTCTTCTGAGTCTTTCTCTTTACCAGAGGGTGTGTCTGGATCTAATTGCTTATACTTTTTTAAAAAGATATCTTTATTTACTATACTTGGCTCTTTCTCTTGTTCTTCTTCTTTTTTTTCTTCTTTTCCCCCAAATATTTCTCTTAAAGTTTTTTCTTCTTTTTTGTCATCATTCTTACTTTTAGTTATTATCTCCTCTACATCCTTCTCTTTTTTCCCACTCTTTTT
>CAYSEU010000035.1:0-8098 GCA_964430365.1 uncultured Candidatus Saccharibacteria bacterium | reverse complement strand
CATCTAGTTAGAAAGTAATATATTATTTCTCTTTGCTCCATCTTTGTATTAATTTATTAATTGCTATTCATATTAAGAATTTAGAGAATTTTGATTTAGAAGAATCATATTTAAATATGAGATCTAGAAGTAAGAAGTATGTATCACTTAATATCTCCTCTGTTATTTCCTTATTGTTTGTTTTTGATAGTACAAATCTATATAGATCATCAAATGTTAATCTATATATTAATGCAAAATCTTCTTTTCTTTTCTCCTTAATATACCTATTAATGAGCTGTTCCATTCTTAACATATATTCGAATTACAATCGTTATATATATATCAAATTATGTCACAAATTTTTAAGAATGTAAGAGATATACCTTTGTTAAGGGAGATTTAAAAGAAGAGGGACAAGTGGAAATGTATTATAAAAAGCAAAAAAGAAAGCGTTACTAAATAAATAGTTGAAATTGGTTAGATTTCCGCTTTCAGTTTCTACTAACTAACACCACGATAGTTAGGTAAGGACAATCTTAACATTGGGTATATTCGTTGTCAAGGATTTTCAAGGGAAATTATTATAGGATAATATCAGTCAAGGGAAATTATTATAGGATAATATCAGCATTCGTATCTCTTTTTAACAAAGCTCTCAGGGTGTCCTACTCATATATCTAAAATATACTTTCAGACACCCGTACTCATAACAAATACTATTTAAATTTAATTTTAGGTTTAATAAATATTCCTAATAGGGAAAGTAAACCTAGTATCATAAGAGCGAAATATACTCCTTTCATATCTACCATATATCCTATTATTGGATTAAATACAGTTAACATTAATCTCTTAATCATTCCTATGAAGGAAAGAACTGTGGCTCTCTGCTGTGAGGATATTTTCTCATTAATCTCTTTTGAGAGTAATGCATTTACTTGTAACCCTACTCCTCCTGATAGTATTAGTAATACTATTAGTCCAATAGAGTTTTGAAGTATGCTTACAGCCATAAATCCAATAAAGATTAAGATTATTACAGTAATCAATCCTTTATTAAAAGATTTCTTAAGATATGTTCCCAATACTCTAATCATTACTATTTGTGCTACAAGCAATACTGTCCTATATAACCCCCACTCAGGTTGAGGGGTTTGTAAGACTCTAAGTACTTCTTGATACAACCAAATGACAAAGTATGAGATGGTAGAGAGAAATGAAGTAAGTAGTGCTAATCTTTTTAGATTAATACTGTTTTTAATAATAGAGACTCCTTTTTTGATAGTACCTATATAATCGGGTTTTAACCCATTCTTTCCATCTGTTGGATTAATAAATACCCAAAGTAATCCCAATGCTACTGTACTTGGAACAATTCCAAGACGGAACATATTCTGTACAGAGACAATATTACTTAAGGGGATATATAGAAGGGATGCTACAATCATACCTGCCATATGTAAATTACTTCCCATTACGGAAATTTCTCTAAACCTATCCTCTACTTTTACTCTCTTAGCAGTATCATATATCCAAGCCTCTTTAGCTCCTGATATAAAGGCTACTGATAGTGCGAATATGAATTCACCAAGTAGAAATAGCCATATATTTGGCATGATTGTATATACCAATATCCCAACAATATGAAGTGCAATTCCTATAATAACGGAATTTTTCTTACCGTAGATATCTCCAAATACTCCTGTAGGAATCTCTAGGAAAAAGATCCATAGAGTAAACCAACTTTGAAGCATTTGAGTATGAGTTTGGGATAGTCCTCCCCAATCTTTAAAAAAGACTAGGAGTACAGCCCCTATCAACTCAATACCTAGGACGAATTCTACTAACCAAAAAATATATATTTCTTTCGGCCATTTAAATATGTTTTTCATTTCTTTTCTCCTTTCTAGTATTTGTTAATGAGCTACCTCTCAAATCTTTAAGATTGAGGGTGGTAAACTTCCAAATACTTTAGTCTATGAAAAGAAAAAACCTCCATATTTGGAGGTTTATCACTAACAAATTTGTTTATTAATGAGAAAGTAAACCTCCAGTAGTGATTGTGTAATCATGATTAATCACACACCACATAGATGGCTTTAAAACTGATGGACATATTGTTTTAAAATGGTTTACTATTTCCATAATGAGAGATTATATATTTCCTTTATAGGAAAGTAAATAGAGAGGTTGTATTTAATCTTTTTTACCTATTTGATTATGTATTACCTTTTGAAGAAGAGATGTGAATATAGCTATAGAGATAGGTAGTAATGTAACTATTAATCCAATAGCTGCTACTCCTGGCGCATCATCTGATTGAGCTAAGAAAAAAAGGATTGGTAATTGAATTAAATATATTAAACTAAATACTACTGCACTATACTTTATATACTGTAATGCCTTTATAGAAAGCTTAGAGAAAGCATTACCTTTCTCTATACAGATTAATAGTTTAAAGGTATGAAATAGGGCTATAAGGAAAGGTATGATTGATATATACATAGATATAAAGAAGGGGAGAAGATCCCCTACTTTGCTTATATCTGTTTCATCGGGTATTACAATTAGGAAGAAAGATAGGACTGCTAATCCTAATAGTACTGTAGCTGATTTTAAAGATATTATTTCTAATTTCATGGTATGTTTATTATATCAGGGAATTTATATTTAAACAGTTTAACATTTATTAGCTTTGAGAATATAATATTGGTATGTCTATTAATAAGCCAATTACAGATAAAGAAGAGTTATTAAAACTATCTGGTATAGATTTAGAGAAAGATAGTGAAAAAGTGATTATATACAAGTTTGGATTATTAATGGGTAATTGGAATATTATTGAGATTTCTATATTAGCAAATTATATATATTATGAACTATATCTTATTGATAAATCTATTAAGAGGAAATTTAGTAATAAATTAGAATGTTTTCTAGATACAATATCCGATTGGGATTTTTATAATGGAAGAGGAGAGAGATGGTCATATGATGAGAAAGAATTTGAGAAAAGAGTAGAAGAGATATTTGGGAAATATAAAGTGAAGAAATAAGAAAAATAATATGGGGTGGATGATGGGACTTGAACCCACAACCCTCGGTTCCACAAACCGATGCTCTAACCAATTGAGCTACATCCACCATAACGATAGATATTATACATTACTTTATTATATCTTAACAGGAAAGAACTCTCCCTTCTTCTTCTCTCCCTTATCCCCTACTTCCCATGTATCCCAATACTGTTTACTTGGTGTAGAGATTTTTTTCTTCTTTCCCTCTTCTGTTTTAAATGTAACGTAATAGTATGGATTAGTTTCATCATCTCCGGCACTAAACTTTTTCTTAATTACTTCCCCTTTCCACTCTTCATTTCTCTTATTTATATACCACCAAGTCATTAAACCAGTAACAACTAAAAAAGCAAGTATACCGTATACATACCCCATAGTTATGAAATAAGAAATTATTAATAATGTATATCAGAGTATTAGTAAAATATCCATATGGGGAATTAAAAAGTATTAGGTGAGACTATAAGGTGAAAAATTCTTGACCTAAAATTGCTATATAGGTAGTATTGAGTATACTCTGAACTTATTGAAATAGGAATGAAAATGAGGATTTTAAAAAGGGTTTTATTAATCTCTTTTATTGTAATTTTTGCATTACTTTTTGTCCCCTACATTATAAAAAACGTCAAAGCCTCTATTCCAGCAGCTAATTGGATAAGGTCTACTGCGGTATCACACTACGCATTTGGTGTAGATACTGATAGTAGTGGTAATGTATATGTAGCTATTGGTTACTCTACTACTATTACATATAACAAGATTGCTAAATATGATAGTAATGGTACTTTTATTTCAGAGAAAGCTGGATATGGAATTGCAAATGGACAATTTAAACAACCTCATGATGTAGCAGTAGATAGTAGTGGTAACATATATGTTGCTGATTACGGTAATCATAGAATACAGAAATTAGATAGTAGTTATAACTGGGTATGGACAGTTGGAGGTACTGCTTCTGGTACAGGTGATGGTCAGTTTAATAATCCAGAAGCTATTACAGTAAATAGTGCCACTGGTTTGGTATATGTCGCAGATACTAAAAATAATAGGATACAGATATTTGATGTAACTACTGGAGCTTTTGTAGGGAAATTTGGATCACTAGGAACAGGTAATACTAATTTTAACTATCCTAAAGGGTTAGATTTTGATAGTAGTGGTAACTTGTATGTAGCTGATTATAATAATCATAGAGTAATGGTATTTGATTCAAGTTATAACTTTGTTAAACAGTATGGAGTAACTGGTTCATACGGTACTGAGTTAGGAAAATTTAGAAATCCAATAGGGGTGGCTTTAGATTCAAGTAATAATTTGTATGTATCAGAATATTCAAATTATAGAATACAAAAAATTAGTAGCTCAGGTGTATTCCTAAATCCTTTTGGTGGAAGTGGAAGTGGAGCAGGACAATTTAGTAGACCAAATGGTATAGCTGTAGATGGAAGTGATAACTTGTATGTTGCAGAAAATTTAAATAAAAGATTCCAAAAATTTGATTATTCAGGATTCTACTATCAATTAAGCAATATAGATTCTTCTTTAGACATTACAATTGCATCTAGTGGGTATAATATTGAGGATAGTGGATTACTGGGTGTAAATAATGCTGCAGTAGATTTAAGAATAAAGAATACAAATGGAACTACAATATCAGATGTTACAGTTGATATGACTGCTGATAGGGATTGGAGTACAGTTACTGCATGTACTGATAAAGTTGCAGGTAAAGCATTTGTTAGTAACTTAGTTGGAGCTCCTGGGGTCTCTCTAACACACACTCTATACATACCTGTTCCTGCTGGTAGAACAAGCCAAAGTGTATATATATGTCCCAATGCACAGAGTCTTTTAGATGTATCAACTTCTTGTACTGATGGTGTAAGTAGAGGTGTAGGTACATATACAGAGAGTTTTGGAAATATTGAAGTAAGTCAGATTAATAACTTAGGTGATAATACAACATATTGGAAGATTACAGGAATGACTGGTTCGGGAGGAATAGCAGATGACTTTATTGTATACTCAGGTCAAGGAAGTGGTACTTTAGAAGACCCATATGAAATAACCTCCTGTTTGGAACTTCAAGAGATGCAATATAACTTGGGAGTAAGTTATGAGTTAACACAAAATATTGATTGTTCAGATACTATAAATTGGAATGCTGGAAGAGGTTTTATTCCAATAGGAGCTGAAGGTAATCCATTCTTTGGAACATTTGATGGTAATAACTATACTATTACGGGTTTATATTTTAATATCTTTATTGTTGATTCTAATATTAACTACAACGGTCTATTTGGATATATCTTAAATTCGGATATTAGAGATGTCGTACTTAATAATGCTACCTTGATTGCAAGATTTACATCCGCCCCCCTTATTGGTGCTGCCTACTCTTCTACAGTAACCAATGTTCATGTTAATGGATTAGTACAAACATATTATCCAGTAGAGGACTTCTATAGCTGGGGCCCTAATACAATTGGAGGAGTAGTTGCTAATGCTATGAATACTGCTATTTCAGATAGTACATCTGATATGAGAATGGATATAAATAATGAGGCTATGACTGTAGGAAGCTTTGTAGGTCATTTAGGTACGGGAAGTACCATAGATAATTGTAATTCAACAGGATTAATGACTACGGGTGGTAACTTTGGTTGGTCTGGTGGTTTTGTTGGTTTTGTGGAGTATGGAGATATCTCAGATAGCTACTCAGATATTGAAATAATAGTTGCTGCAAATGACTTCTGTATAATAAACCCTGCCGGTTGTGGCCTTTCATACTATGCAGGAGGACTTGTTGGAGCTATGTATGGTGGTAATATATACCGTTCTCACTATATTGGTGATATTGAATTCTATGATACTGATCATACATCGTTTGGTGCTCTTACAGGCTGTTTAAGATATGGAGCTAGTGTATATGACTCATATGCAACTGGTTCTTTATATGTTGGTGGTGATTATAACAATGATTTTGGAGGTTTAATTGGAACTGCTCTCTCAAGTTACCCTGCTATCTCGTATATAGATAATTCATATGCAGATGTAGATATTACTTTAGTTGGTCCTGATTCAGCTGTATATGGTGGTTTTGCAGGAAGAATGGGAAATCTTGTAGTTACAGATAGCTACAGTTTAGGTGATGTAACAATTGATTTGAATGTTGCAGAAAGTGATTGGTCTGCTTGGATTGGAGGTTTTGCTGGTGACTCTAAGGGTAATGTAGATATTAGTAGAAGCTACTCTGCTGGTGATGTTACTGTAAATGCATATGCACCATACAGTATTGGTGGCTTTATAGGAGATATTGAACCATCAATTACACTTGATCAATGTGCAAGTTATGGACATGTTTTTGCTACGGGATATGAGCCTAGTATGGTTGGAGGTTTTATTGGTTACTTTGACTTAGATCCAGGGTATACTGCCTCTATCTCTAATAGTTATAGCAGAGGAAGTGTATATACTACTGGTGTAGAAACTGGTGGCTTTATTGGTAATATTTATGGTCTTGTTGGAACTATAGAAGGAAACTTAGATATATTAAATTCATACAGCACAGGCTCTGTAATGTCTCTCGATGATCCAGATTTTGGCTTCATTGGTCCGATTGATAATGGTTGGGAATCTACAGTAAATATTACTAGCTCATATTGGGATTCAGAATTAACAGGATTAACTAATAGTAATGGAGGAATTGCATATACTACTGCAGAGTTACAAAACGAAGCAGATTTAACAGGTTGGGATTTTGATAATATCTGGAATATCACCTCACTATTAAATGATGGATACCCAACATTCCAGTGGCTAACCTCTGACCCTTCAGATTCTAAAGCTCCACAGATAACTGTAGACCCACTTGATGTTAATCCATCCCCTATTACATCTGTCTCTTTCTATGGTTCTGCAATAGATGGAAGTCATGTTACATCTGTAGAGTTTCAGGTAGATAGTACTGTGGGTTCATGGACAAGCTGTTCTGCTGATGATGGCACATTTGATTCAATATATGAAGAATTTACATGTGCAGGAATTGAGTATCCATTTGAGGAAGGGTTACATACAATGTATATAAGGGCAACTGATGGAGTTGGTAATAGAACTGGAAGTGGAAGTGAGGCCTCTATTTCATTTGAAATTGATACCTCAGAACCTCTTCCTGTTCATGAAGGGAAGAAAGTCTTAAGTGCGGAGGGTGGAGATCTTGGTAATCTAAATTCAATAACTCTAGGTTTAGATGGATATCCAAGAATGTCTCATATAGATTACTCCAACAGAGCATTACATGTCGTGAAGTGTAATGATGTACATTGTAATTCCTATGATTCAACTATTTTAGATACAGGAAACACATATAACAATATATATACATCTATAGCAGTGGGTACAGATGGATATGTAAGGGTTGGATATGCAAACTACACAAATTTATATTTAAGACTAATGAGATGCCAAGATGATTTATGTAGTAATCCAGTATTTACTGATATCCCAATGGATGTTACATATACACAAGAAATTTCAATGTTCTTGAACTCGAGTAACCATCCACGCTTCATGGCTAGAGATCATGTAGATAATAAGATAAAGTATGTAAGGTGTAATGATGTAGATTGTAGTACATATAGTACTGTTGAAATCTCTGTAGCAATAGCAGTCTCAGAATCTAAAGATATGATATTAACTGATAATGATATCCCCTACTTTGTATACCAAGGATTAAATCAAGACTCTCTTGAATATGCATACTGTTCGGATTCAACATGTTCCTCTGTAAATACCGTTACAATACACTCTGGAAGCTTGGATGACGGATATGGGGTAACCATGGCATTAGGCTCTGATGGTGCTCCAAGATTTGCATTTGTAGATAAAGCAGCTCTGAAATTAAGGTATATTAAATGTTCTGACTATACTTGCTTAAGTACATACGAGAAAGATTTAGGAGTAAATGCTGATCCGTCCTCGAGATCATCTATTGCTCTTTCTCCATCAAATTTGCCATATATTGGATATACAATAAATGC
>CAYSEU010000034.1:1831-8249 GCA_964430365.1 uncultured Candidatus Saccharibacteria bacterium | reverse complement strand
CTCCATGATTGATTCAAAACCTCTTTACCTAAAAGTAACTCTTCATTTCTAGTACCTGATTTAGTTACATCTATAGATGGATATATTCTCTTGTTAGCCAAAGACCTATCTAAATGTAGTTCCATATTACCAGTACCCTTAAACTCTTCATATACTAAATCATCCATTCTACTGCCAGTTTCTACTAAAGCAGTAGCTATAATTGTTAAACTACCACCCTCTTCAAAGTTTCTAGCAGCACCAAAGAATCTCTTAGGAGGATACAAAGCTACAGGATCAAAACCTCCAGAAAGTGTCTTACCTGATGTAGGCATAGTAATATTGTATGCTCTTGCTAATCTAGTAATACTATCCATTAAGATAATGACATCCTCACCCCACTCTACCATACACATAGCCTTTTGAAGTGCCATCTCAGCAACTCTACAGTTATGCTCAGGAAGCTCATCAAAGTTAGAAGCATATACCTCTCCTTTTACAAATCTCTTCATATCAGTAACCTCTTCAGGTCTTTCACCGACTAATACAACCATTAATTTTGCCTTAGGATTGTTTGCTGCAATACCATCTGCAATATCTTTAAGTAACCATGTTTTACCAGCCTTAGGAGGAGAAACTACCATGGCCCTTTGACCAAAACCAATTGGAGAGAGTAAATCTATCATTCTAGTAGAAAGAACCTCTGGTTTACTTTCTAATTTAATCTGCCTATTAGGAAAAATTGGTGTCATTTTCATAAAAACAGGCCTATTTGCTGCCTCTGCAGCAGGCTTACCATATACAGTATCGACTCTAAGTAAGCTAAGATACTTCTCTTTCTCTTTTGGTAATCTAGCAGGACCTGCAACAACATCCCCTGTTCTTAAACTAAACTTTTTAATCTGAGACCCCCCTATATATACATCATTATCTCCAGGAAGTACCCCATCTGTTCTTAATACACCGTGAGATCCATCCTTTTGTACCTCTAAGATTCCCTCAACAAAAACATACCCCTCATCGGAGGTAGATTTTTTTAAAATTTCAATCATAAGCTCTCTTTTCTGGAGTTCCATAAAGTCCTCCATACCTAATTTCTTTGCTTCAGCACGAAGCATAGCGAGAGTCATCTGTTCATACTCTTTAATACTCTTTGTTTTGTTAACCATATATATATAACAGGGAAATTAAAAATTTTGGGCAATAAGCCTCTCTATCTTTCTTAGTATATTCAATCAAATATCAGAAGTCAACTATGAAAAAAGAAAGATGGGATCGGTACTGCCCCAACCGACCCCGGTATCATATTACTAGTGTAACTAGTAGTATAAAATCGGAGAGCACACTGTGCTTCCCAAATCTTCCTTTATTTGAGTTTAACCTAAACTCATACTAAAGAGAGACTTGAAATATCTTAATCTTTTCCTTTTGCCCAGATGTGTTTGTGGCACCCCAGACAAAGGGAGAAAACTAAGATATCCACACAGTCATTAAATGAACAACATATTATAATCCTTTTGAGCGTAATATGTCAACCCTATAGGAAGTATTCACATAGGGGATAAATATATAAGTCATTACATACCACGGTTTTCAGACTCATAAACAATCCCAGTGTTACGAAAATATGTAGAACAGCCAGATGTTACGAAAAATGCGAATGAATATTTACAATAACTAGAGGGCCCTTATACTCTTTACGACAGTAATCCTCAAATCTCTCTTTCTTTTAATAGAAGTATCCCCTATATATGCACTCTTATACCCTACTCTTGAAGCTTCAGATAGTACAGAATCTAAACCCCATGTACCACGAATCTCACCAGTTAAACCTACCTCGCCGAAATATATAGATTCTTTATCCAAGACAGTATCCTTTACTGCTGACTTAATAGCAGCACAAACAGCCAAATCTACAGCAGGATCAGATACAGTTATACCACCAACTATATTAACAAAGACATCCTTATCTCCTAAAAACACCCCTGCTCTTCTAGATAATACAGCACACAACATATCTAATCGTGGTTTTTTAATACCATTAGCAACCCTTCTCAAAGGACCAACCTCAGCACCCCTCTCTACAACCAATGCCTGTACCTCAACAAAAACTACACGAGAACCCTGAAGTATTGCACCAATAGCACTACCTGAAATAGAGGATTTGGAATCAAGAAATATTAGAGATGGGTTACCTATCTCTTCTAAACCCATGGATGTCATCTCAAATACCCCTATTTCATTCGTGGAACCGAACCTGTTTTTCATACCCCTTAATATCCTGTACTGATTAAATTCTCCCCCCTCTATGTACAAAACACAGTCCACAATATGCTCTAATATCTTTGGACCAGCAATATCTCCCCCCTTATTTATCTGCCCTACAAGTATAGATGGTACACCAGTTACCTTAGAAAGACGCGTTAAAACGGCTCCTGAAGCTCGAACCTGACTAATACTCCCAGGATATCCCTTAGAAGTCAAAGAGCTTACACTCTGTACAGAATCCACTATTACTAACCCAAACTCCTCCTCTGAAACAAGATTAAAGATATTTTCTACTACTACATCATTAGTAACAAAGATATTCTCTACATTATCTTTCTCACTAGCCAACCTATCTAACCTAGATACTAACTGAGATGGAGATTCCTCTCCACATACATACAAAACTCTTAACTTGGAAGACATATTTAAAGCTACTTGTAAAAGGATTGTAGATTTACCAACACCCGGCTCTCCACTCATTAATACAACCTCTCCGGATATTAAACCTCCACCAAGTACCCTATCAAACTCCTTATACCCAGTACTCAACCTATTCTTAGCACCTTTCTTACTATCGGTGCCATCTCTATATTCTGTAATAGCCCTATAGGGAGACTTTGTGCTACTATTTGCTTTACCATTACTATTTACGACTTCCTCACTTAGTTCCTCTAAAGTGCCCCACTCATTACAAACACTGCATTTACCAGACCATTTAAGTGATTCACTACCACATGAACTACAAATATATTTCATCTATATATGAAAATAATTTAGTTTAAAATTTTAACCTCACCCTTTTCGATACCCAACAATATCTCCCCCTCACTATCATTTTTTAATAAACGATCAGCAACTGTACTCTCTACTAAATCTTGAAGAACCCTTCTAAGAGGTCTAGCACCGTACTCTTCACTAAACCCTTCCTTAACAATATGAGTAAGTAATTCCTTACTTAAAGATATCTTAATATTCTGATTACTCAACCTACCATTTAGTTCATCTAGAAGTAATCCTACTATCTTTCTAGCATCTCTAGTATTTAATGCTCTGAATATTACAATATCATCTAACCTATTTAATAGCTCTGGTCTTAATGTTTTTCTTAACTCACTCATTAATTCAGACTTCATAGAATTATAGGCTTGTTCAGACCTGTCACGATTTCGTCCTGTAGTTTTAGACGTAGAAAATCCTAATACTTTATCCCTACTAATTTCCTCTGCACCAATATTTGAGGTAAGTATAACTATGGTATTTTTAAAATTAACTCTCCTACCCCTACCATCAGTAAGGTGTCCATACTCTAATATTTGTAAAAGTATATTTAACACATCAGGATGAGCTTTCTCAATCTCATCAAAAAGTATTACACTATGTGGATTCCTTCTAACACTCTCTGTTAACCAACCACCCTCTTGATACCCTACATAACCAGGGGGAGAACCAATCAATTTAGACACACTATGCATCTCCATCATCTCACTCATATCTATTTGTATTAACCTCTCTTCCTTACCAAAAAGCTCCTGGGCTAAAACCTTAGCTAACTGTGTTTTACCTACTCCAGTAGGGCCCAAAAAAAGAAACGATGCCCATGGCCTACTAACATCTGAAATACCTGTCCTTGCTCTTTTGATTGCAGAAACTACTCCCTCTACTGCCTCTTTCTGACCAATAACAGAGAGATTAATCTTACTATCTAATTTAAGCAAAGCTGTTTTTTCTCTACTACCCAATGTATTAAGAGGAATACCTGTCCAATTAGAGACGACTCTTCTAATATCTTCTGTATTAACAATACTATCCCTTTTCTTCTTACTCTCCTCTCTCTCTTTCTCTAGAACTTTAATTTTTCTTATTATAGATTCCTCATTCTTTTTATACTTCTCTGCCCTCTCCATCTTACCCTGTAAGATATACTCCTTTTTAACATTTTGAATACTTCTTAATTTTGCCATTAGAGAAGAGATATTTTCGTACTCCCCCTCTACACTTAATCTTTTTGTAGCACTAGCCTCATCTAGTAAATCTATAGCCTTATCAGGTAGATACCTATCACTAATATATCTGTCTGACAAGCTAACAGCCAACTGAACAGCATCATCATCAATTGTAATATTGTGATGGGCTTCAAGTATGGGTTTTAAGTTCTTTAATATTTGAACACTCTCCTCTATACTAGGCTCTTTAAGAAATATTGGCTGAAACCTCCTAGCAAGAGCATTATCATTTTCAAAATATGCAGAATATTCATCAGTAGTCGTTGCACCTATACACCTAAAATCGTCTCTAAGAAGAGCAGGTTTAAGTATGGAAGCAATCTCTGAACCACTACCTGGGATACCAGAGGTAAGAATGGTGTGTATTTCATCTATGAAAAGAATCGTATTATTTGACTCTACTACCTCATTTACAATATCTAAAACCTTCTCCTCTACATCACCCCTCATTCTACTACCTGCCATAATACTAGCAACATCTAACTCTACTATTTTCATATCTCTAAGAGATGGAGGTACTCTGTCATCTGCAATTTTTTGTGCTAACCCCTCTATTAATACAGTCTTACCTACCCCAGCATCACCAACAATGATAGGGTTATTCTTTTTTCTTCTACTTAAAATTTTAATAACGTTGGAAAGTTCCTCCTCTCTACCTACTAAAGGATCTAAATCCCCCGACCTAGCTAACTCTACTAAATCCCTCCCAATACTCTCTAATATCCTACCATGTTCAGGACCCATACCCTGTATATCAGGTTTCGCTAATACACCTAAAGGATACGTCGCTATTTCTGAAAGATATTTTTGGAATCTTCTTGAACTAATACCCTGATTAACTAAATCAACAATAAAAGGATCCTTAGATTCTAAGATACCCAACATTAAATGCTCAGAGCCAACATATACATGAGCAAGTCTTTGAGACCAATCAAAAGCTCTTCTTAATATCTCTCTACTAGTAGAAGAAAACCTTACTTCTTTTGGCTTATTAACATCTACAATTACGTCTACACTCTTACTACCTAAAACCTTAGTAATCAACTCTTTGACATCAAACCCCATACTAGTAATAACCTTAGTAGCCAGAGCATTCTCATTAAGAAGTATTCCTACTAAAAGATGCTCAGGTTCTATTGTTTTACTTTTTAAATGCTCCGATATTAATGATGCATTCCTTATCCCTATACGGGAATTTTTAGATAGTCTTGTAAATACATGTTCTTTAGTAACCTTTTCCATATCTCATTATACCAAAAAAGAGGGCATAAACTCCCTCTTTTTTATTCTATTTAATAGAAATTACTTAATCTCTGCGTCTATAGCAGCATCTAATGCCTCTGCTAACTCTTCGTCATTGAGCTTTGGAGATGGTGTAGATACGCTATTACAAGATTTAAGACTTAAACCTAAGTGCCTTTCGGTAGAAGAGATAGAAAGTATTTTAACCTTTACTTCCTGTCCTACTTTAACAATATCTTCTGGATTTTTTACTAACTTATCAGAAAGTTCTGAAATATGTATTAACCCATTTAATCCTTCCCCTATTCTTACAAATGCACCGTAAGGGACAACCTTTTGAATCTCTCCTTCTACTACATCACCAACTTTAAATTGGGAGATAGCTTGAGACCATGGATCTTGCTGTAACCTCTTAACACTGTAAGCTACTCTCTTACCACCATCAGAAAGACCAATGACCATAACGTCAACAGTATCTCCAACTTTATATATAGCTCCAATATCTTCTACCTTGTCCCATGAAAGCTCGGAAAGATGAACTAACCCTTCTAACCCTTGAGCATTAACAAAGATACCAAAAGGAGTAATACCACTAACAGTACCCTTAAGTACATCACCCTCTTTAACCTTCTTAAGAGTTTGTGCTCTCTTCTCTAAATCTCTAGCTTGAGTAACCATCTTTTCGGAAAGAATAATCCTATTTTTCTCTCTATCTAACTCAATTATCCTTGTCTTAATACTCTCACCAATTAAAGTATTTAATCTCTTTTGTACTCTAGAGGAGATATCTTTACCAACCTGTCTAACTCCATTAGCATACACTCTAGTTGCATCTAATTGAGAAGTAGGTATAAAACCTCTAATACCTTTACCAATCTCTACAATTAATCCTCCGTTATTGGACTCTACAACTGTAGCTTCTACAA
>CAYSEU010000034.1:0-1821 GCA_964430365.1 uncultured Candidatus Saccharibacteria bacterium | reverse complement strand
GCTCTTCTTAGCATTCTCTAATGCTAACCAAGCACTAGCTTGTTGTGTCCTTCTAATTGAAAGTACTAACTGTCCTTTCTCATCTTCAGGTTTTACAACATAGACCAAAATCTTATCTCCAACACTTAATTTTGTCCAATCAAGTATGTCAGACTTAAGCTCTTTACCAGCTATAATACCCTCTGATTTGAAACCTATATCAACAACAATAACTCCGTTATTGATACTTACGATTTCTCCCTCAACAATCTCACCTTTGCTTAATTGCTTAATCTTATGAGAATCATCTGAAAGAAATGTATCTAACTCTGAATACATTGCCTTATCTTTGACATCTGTATCCTTAACTTTTGTATTTACCATATATATACCCTATGGCGATGTATGACTTAGCAGTATTACATACATACACTAAAATAATGTACTGCGATTGAGATTATATCATCTCAAAAAACAAAAGGAAACACCTGATACGTAATAAATAGGTTGAATAGACTCGGACTCTTATATATTTAATTTCCGTTACCGTCACCTGTCATAGGATAATTATGACAGGAAAATTACTACTCGGCAATATCTTCTACTAAGTCCAAATCCATTTTAAAATCATATCTTCCATACAACACAAAATACCTATTAATCTTCCACCACTCCTCTTTAGGATATATTTTCTCTAAGTCTTTAGAGATCTTATTGGGATCTGTATTTTTAGTTAAACGGTACTTAATAGCCGTCTTTTTAACATGTGTATCTACAGCAATACCCAAATTAGCCTTGTAAAGGTCATTTAGAAAAACATTAGCAGTCTTATAACCTACTCCCGGAAGCTCTAATAACTCGTCTAATGTAATTGGCACCTCACCATTGTACTTTTTTAATAATATTGTAGCTGTCTGTTTAATATGTTTAGCCTTAGTATGAAAATAGTTAACAGAAGATATATATTTCTCAATATCTTCTACTCCTGCTAGTGCCATCGTATACGTATCGGGGTATATAGTAAATAGCTGTTCAGTTATCTTATTTACCTGTTTATCAGTAGTTTGAGCACTCAACATTATACAAACAAGAAATTGGAAAGGTGTATTCCAATTTTTAAGCTCAGTATCTGCATTAGGATACATATCTTCTAGTATCCTTAGTAATCTAATAGCCCTTTCTTTTTTAGTCATTCAAAGAGTTAAGGAATTTAACTAAAAACCCTTCACCATACATATATTCTAATACATACAAAACCTCTGCATTTAATTCTAGTATTCTCTTAATTTCATTTTTAATATCTTCATTGTACCACGTTATTCTCTCTACACTCTCTACAATACTCTTAGATATATCTTTAGAAAGTTTGTATATATCTTCCTTACAATTCTTTTTCAAAGCTTCTGACCAAGCCTCTGTAAGCTTTAAATCAACATGAGAATTAGTATAGAGGTATGTTTGTACCTCCTCTATACCAAGATATTGAGGCTCTCTCCTCGAACGATGTCTTTTACCATAGATATGTAACCTAGAAGATGTAAAATCCATACAATCATTTTTAATTTCATCTCTTTCTCTCCATCCAGTAACCTGTTTTGTAGTAATATTCTTCCATCCATCCCCTATCCTTTGTTCAAATATGTAATATATCTCTTTGCTTTTCTCCTGTACATCACTCTTCTCATACAAATCAGCTTTTTCTGACCTATTTTGAGTCCATTGCTGATCTTCTGTCTGTAATCTAATTATACATTTATCAATATTAAGAATATCCCTAAAATATCTATCTAAATCTAGTGCAATATCTGCTAAATCCTCTATTTCATTACCATTTTCTCCCTC
>CAYSEU010000033.1:0-8348 GCA_964430365.1 uncultured Candidatus Saccharibacteria bacterium | reverse complement strand
ATCATCTTTTACATACTTATCTTCTTCTCCATATTTTTCTGATTTAACCATATGGCCTGTTTTTACTAAGATATACCCTCTTGTATCAAAATTCCAAGATACAGATCCACTATCTCCCATATTACCACCCACCTCTTCAAACAGTTGCCTTATATCCGATACCGTCCTATTCTTGTTATCCGTAAGAGTATCTATTACAAACTGAACACCCAAGGGACCAAATCCCTCATATGTTACCTCTTCATATGTAATACCATCACTACCCTCCCCCGTACCTTTAGAGATTGCTTTCTCAATCCTATCTATTGGAAAACCTACACTCTTAGCCTTATCTACATACAGCCTTAAGTTGGGATTCATATTAGTATCACCACCACCCTGCCTTGCAGCATGAGTAATTTGTGTAGAAAGTTTTGAAAATATCTTCCCCTTCTTCGCATCATTAGCTGCTTTCTTATGCCTAATTGTTGACCATTTAGAGTGTCCTGACATATATAGGGTATTTTATCACTTACCATTAACAGAGAAAAGACCTACATTACAATATTTTCTTTTTCTTTGGCAGACCTATTACCCTTCTCACTGTATGTTTGATTACTCCATCTTAATATCTTATCTTCTATTAGCTCTTTAGATGTACCATATTTTTCTCTTGATCTAGCTATTACTTCACTCTTTAATCCAAATTGTTCAAATCTTGGAGGAAGAGACCTTGCACTAAATGGAACAGAAGTCATACCATCTATACAAAGCTTAATATACATTGAATGTGCGTCTAAAGATACTAAATCTTCAGAGGAGACATTAGGTGCGAACTCTTTCTCAAGTATAGAAGCATCCGATTGACTTACAACAAATGAACCTAAAGTTCCCACATTACCAAATATCGCCTGCCTTACTGTTAAAGGTAATTGATCAATATATTGGTTAGTCATACATAGGTCTAATCTAAATTTTCTAGCCTCTGAGAGTATCTTAGCAAAAGAATCTGTAGCAAAATTTTGGAATTCATCTACAAAAAGGTAGAAATCATTTCTCTGCTCTGAGGGCATATCTACCCTTTCAAGTGCAGTAGATTGTAATCTAGTGATAATCATTCCTCCAAGTAAAGATGCCGTTTCCTCTCCTAATTTACCCTGTGCTAAATTAATAAGTAATATTTTTTTATTATCCATTATCTCTCTTAAATCGATTGTAGATTTGACCTGTCCTATGATATTTCTAGTAACAGCAGAAGAGATAAAGCGACCTACCTTATTTTGTATTGGAGAAACAGACTCTGAGAGTAATTTAGAATTTTGAGACATCTGTGCATACTCTTCCTCCCAGAATTTAACAAGTATTGGGTCATTAACCTGCTTAAGAATGAACTTACGGTAATTCCTATCCATTAGAAGTCTAGTAACAGAAAGCAGTGTTGTACCCTGTGCTTCTAGTGCTGTGGCTATTGTATTGGTAAGAATATATTGTAATCTCGGTCCCCATGAATCTCCAAACTGCTTATGAAATACCTCCACTACTCCATCCGCTATCAAATCTCTTTGGGACTTGTCTTTTAATTCAAGGAGATTAAAACCAATTGGGTATTGAGTATCTGTAGGATTAAAATATATTACATCATCTATTCTCTCCGGAGGGATATAGTCTAAAAGCTCTTCAACTAACTCACCGTGAGGATCTACCATACATGCACCATCTCCTCTTAATATGTCTGCAATGAACATATTCTTAAATACAGTAGATTTACCTACGCCCGTCTTACCAAGAATATAGAAGTGTTTTCTTCTGTCTTCTTTCTTAATACCAAAATCAAATTTAGAACCTCTGTAATCTGTCTCAGCAAATACTGTAACCCCATCATCTCCACTCCTTGGAAGATTCATTGGGGGCTCAATTTTTTTAGATCTACTCCAAGCAATATTAGGGGTCTCTACAGAAATATTTGGCATATGATACAAAGATGCTAACTCTTCAATATTTAGTATATCTACAACATCTGCTGGTAAATATCTCTTAGCGTAATCAGCATATATACCCTGTCCTGTTTTAGTTGGTTTAGTATGTATGAATGTGTTTAGATGTGCGGTAGTAAACTGTTTAAAACTAGCTACAATATCCCTTAATATTTGCTCCGACTCTATCTGTGTTTGAGCCTTAGTTACAATCCTTACTCCAAATTCAAAACCTAACTTTAACATTTTGTTTTCAATCTCACTTAACTCTTCTTCTTGACCAGGCTGAAGTTTAACTACCTCTTTCCTTTGTGGTTCTGCTCCATTTGCTGTAGCTAGAGTCTCACCTATTCCTTTTAATATATTCGCAAGTTGGGAAAAGAAACCACCACCATATGGGTCTTTACCATCTTTAATAGCAGTAATATATTTTTTAGAGCCACTTTGCCAGTAGTTAGAAACAGGTCTTACAAGTATTTGAATCCATGCATATTGTCCAATCTTTAAGTCAGAGATAGCACCTGTAATAGCTGCGAGAGGATCTACTTCGAAATTCCTAAATGTTTTAATTGGAAATATGAAATCCTTCTCATACTCTATCTCTCCTGTTGTAACAAAAAGTTGCATATCATTTTCTTTCTTAGCAACATAGTCATCTACATACTTAATATCTGCGTTCGGATACTGTGCATATATCTGACCCTCTACGAACTTACCTAAATGCTGAGGAACCACTGCATAAAATTTTATTCCACTATTCCCACTAGACGTAATCTCAAAACTAACCATATCTAATGATTTAACTGAATCACCCAATATACCGTGTATAGAGGCAAACATCTGTTCAGCGGCAAGAGGAGTTTTATCATTTTCTCTAGGAACTAGTATCTGCATTACTAATGGATTACGAACCTCTTCTAACACCTCTACATCTTGTTTAGATTTACCTCCAATTAAAAAGATAAAGAAAACAAAAATAAGGGATGCAAAAGAAAGTATCAATATTACAGTAGTCATTGTCATAACATATTATTGTACATTAGAAAAGAGATATGTGAAAGATACTTTTAAAAAGAATATACCGTAGGAATATCTTTACCCAATATTATTACAATATCTCCGGTTGTCATAAAGGATGGTCTACCCTCTATGATTTCATATGTACCTGGGAATATCTCTTGAATGATTTGTAATGAGTTCGGGAAATCTTCAATATTAGGAACATAGAATTTAGTCTTCTCTTCATCTTGTGGAGCATTATCATACCTTACTACCTCTATACCACTGTTTCGAACCCTACGAGAGTATTGTGCTGCATATCCACTCATTCCACTACCATTGTATATCTCAACCCTAGCTCTCTCTTTCTCTAGTTCCCTATCTATCATTCCATCTACAAAACCTCTCCATACAGCATCATACTCAGGGATATTAATATAGTTGGTAATACCTACAGTACCAAACAAAACTTGCTGAGACAGGTATTTTGCATTACTAAAATCTATTAGATATGGCCTTGTAGCAAGTGTACTATTATGAATATTCTTAAGCTCTACAACAATATTACCTAATGTAGGATATGAAGAATATATTATTGCTTGCGAATCTTTAAACTTAGAAGATGACATTAAAAGATTAAACCATCCTAATTTTGATACAAAGCTATTAAAAAAGAATGCCTCATCAGAAACTTCAAACCCATTATTATAATACTGAGCATATACAGAATCTCCTGAAGATGTTCCTAGCTTATCCTGGAAGACAGAAAGAGACTGTGCACTAAACCATATATACTGATCTATATTACTACCAAAAAGCTGTTCTAATTGCCATATAGCATATTCAAAACCCCTACCATCTTGTAGAAACTCTCCAGCATATCGGAAAGCAGATATTGCTACAGATGTACCGAAATCTTTTTCTAACCCTCTATACTCTAACCATCCAGGAAGATATATTAATACTGATTTACCCTTCTCTTTATTCTCTGCATATAGATATACATATTTTATTACCTCTTTCTCATTATATTCCTCTTCAAAAACTATTAACGTTTTCTCTAAATCATCCTTTTTATCTGAGAGAAGATAGTAATCAGAATTACTATTTTTAAGTGGATTCTCACTCTTAATATTACTAAACCCTATATATGTGTATATACCGTAAGCTAATATACCTATTAAAAACAGAAAAACAAGTATCTTATCCATACCCATATTTAAAGACTTTCTCTTTTTTTTCTCATTAGATTGTTTGTATCTCTCTCTTCCTGAAGACATATTTAAACAGTAAAAATTAATCTCTTATCATTTATATTTAAAAAACTCAAAAGTACAGACTCCAACATGATCATCTCATTCCCATCTTTACTATTACCATACAGGCCATCCCCTTTAATATGGTAACCTAAATACTCTAAAGTACTCCTTATTTGATGCATCCTACCTGTATCTATCTTTATTAGTGCTTCTCTATCAAAAAACTTTATATAGCTTAGAGAGTACTTAGAACCCCTGAATTCATATCTCTTAAATTCCATCTTATACCTATTTACACCACTCCTCCCTATATATCCTTCCACTTTTTCCCATTTTTTCCAAGGTTGTAATTCTATGTTCAATTCTTTTAGATATTTTTTAATATCTAAATTCTGTTGGATATTTTTACTCTCTTCTAACTCTGCTTTATATATTTTAATAACTGAATTATCTTTAAATTGACTCTTTAAAAAATCCTGACTACCTTTATTCTTAGCTACAACCATTAATCCAGACACCCCTTTATCTAACCTATGAACAATACCACACCTATCTAGCAGGGTATCGTACTCACCTTTACTCTCTAAATACTCTCTTAGGAAATTAGCCAATGTACTATCTCTATTACCTACTCCTGGGTGTACAACTAAACCTTTAGGTTTATACAATACTATTAGATTCTCATCTTCATATCTAATATCTAATTTACCCTTTTGAGGTAATATTTCATTACTTAAATCTAAATCTCTTTTAACAGTATTCCAATATTTTTCATCTATTTCTAAAATATCACCCTCTTTTACTTTGTAAGACCTTTTACATACCTTCCCATTAACAGTACAGCCTTTTTCTATATATCTTTGTATTATATTTCTTGTTAAAGATTTCTCTTTAAATATTTCTGATATTAATATATCAACTCTACTACCGATATCTTTTTCTTGGATATTTATATTCATGGTAATCACTATTTTATCATTTAGAGTTATTAAAGAGTAATATCTCTATTCTTTCTCTTTAATCTACGTGGTACTGAGCGACGCCTCCCGCTGTATTTCATATGTTCTAAGTTGAATTGTATGTTTAACTGATGTACAATACTGACTGAATCACGAGGGAGAATACGAGCCATTACCTGAGTGGTAATGTGTGGACGCCTCCCATTTTTTCCTATATTGCAACCTCTCTCTTTCATATTCCAAATATGTTTTATATTCACCCATCTTTCGAGAGATGATTCTGATTTACTATTAGGAATGA
Organism: uncultured Candidatus Saccharibacteria bacterium; assembly: GCA_964430365.1. Taxonomy (GTDB): domain Bacteria; phylum Patescibacteriota; class Dojkabacteria; order SC72; family SC72; genus JAVEVH01. The sequence goes on along the minus strand of CAYSEU010000033.1, from coordinate 2,878 downwards.
TAATATTTTTTAGTTTACCCTCTCTCTTTAGGAATTCATATATACAGAGGAAATCTCCATCTCCAGAGACAATAACTGCTTGATCATATTCATCGTATTTTAATTTACACGAATGTAGTACAAGCTCAGCATCAATATTTCCCTTGTAATTACCTCTCTTATTTAACACAACCTGTTTATATATTAATTTAAAACCGCTAGATACTAGATTCTCGTACATAGCTTTATACTTTGGTATATATCCAATAAACATAAAGGCTTTCTCTGCATAGAATTTATTTTTTAAATATTTTCTAAACTTCGTATAGTCCAAATTCCATCCTGAATAGATTAGTTTACCTCTTTGGAATATATCTTTTGAAATACCTAAATTTAGATTCTGACTATCTATAAAGGCATATACTTTAAGTCGTTTAGTCACCATATATATAATGGTAACATCAAGGTATTAAAACAAAATGAATTAATTATTTAATATTATTAATCTCTCTCTTTTTTAAACAGTATTAACACACCACTTATTATTGCAAACAGTACAATGAATATATCTGCAATATTGAAGGATATACCAAGTAGATGGAAATAATCTGGGACACCACCAAATATTAATCTACATATCAAATTACTTAATCCTAATACCCCAATACTAACAAGAATTACTCCCCACTCTCTCTTAACTCTCAAACCTATGTATATAATTAGAAGAATTAAAAATAAGACTGTAACTATCTCCCCCTTTATAGAAATACCAAAAGCTATACCGCTATTAATTACACATTTACCTATCGTACAAAAAATCTTGGAAAGGAATATATTAAACCCCGATATTAGCATTGAAAACCATATTACATATCTAAAAAGGTATTTCATGCATTTAAGATTGTACTGATCTCACTGTAGATACACTCTGTATTCTTACTCTGGCTTTTCTTAAATCAGTAATAAATGCTATACCCATTACAGCAGACCAAATTAGAAAGATACCTACTAATACATTCTCTGTTAAAGAAAGCTCGCTAGTTAAGTATATATATGCAATATATATAGATAATATCCATACTATACCAACTCCTATATATCCTAATATATATTTTTCTAATAGAGGATCTTTTACTACCTTATATATAAATTTGAAAAGTAAAAAGAATATCGCCAGTATCGCTATTAATACTAACCCTTTATATATCCAATCATTAAAACCACTGGTAATACCTATATACACAAATGACATCCCTAACATAGTTGTAGATGAGAAATATATTGGAAAGAACATATGTTTCCATCTCCATTTTTTAATAACTAAGGAATAAAAAGTCATTAGTAAAAGTAAAGATACAAACATAGCTAGGATAATGAGTCCACCATCCCATACACTAAAAAACCTCCAGGGTAGTAATCTAAAAAGGAATATTTCATCACCATATTTCTCATACGGTAACCAATACCAGATAAAGGAAGAAAACTGTTCCCACTCTAAGATAATGTATACAATTCTTCCAACTATTCCACTAATAAATCCAGATATCAAAAACATATCAAATACAGACGATCTATTCTTTCTAGATTCAATACATCCTCTCCAAAATACATACATACCTACTAGGAATAACAAAGCAAAAACAATAAGGGGATGTATACTTTGAATAAACTCTTTTAATCTAAAAATATAATCTAACACATCTATAACCTAAAACTTAATACTCCATTGTACCAAAAATCTATCTCTTCTTTCTCTTTTTGCTTTTCTTCTTTTTCTTTTCCATAGATTGGGCAACCTCTTTAACTGGAGCTTTCTCTTCCGTATTTTCTTCTATTACAATCTTAGAAGGTATATCCTCCTTTATTTTCCTTAATCCAGAGGTGATTACATCTCCCAATTTAACAACAAAACTCTTACCTGTCTTATACCTAGTTCTTTTTGATTCCACTGTTTGAGTAGCATGTTCTTTAGTAGCAAGTATTTGTTGTTCCATTACTGTAACATTGGGATACTGCTCTTCAGCTATAGCTCTTTCCCTTAACTGTGTACCACAATTCTCACAGAACTTATGATCTTTATTTATCAACACTCCACATTTAGGACATTTCCTTTTTATTTCATTCCCACAATTAGAGCAATGTACATATCTTGGTAGTAATTGATGACCACATTTAGGACAATCTCCTAACTCTGCAGTTTCATACTTAAGATATCTTCTTTCTAAATCAGCCCAATATATCTGCTCTATTGTCTCACTTGGTCTTACAATCAAGTATATTATTAATCCAGGGATATTAAGAAATATTACTAAAAGAAGGTATACAACCCTTATTGAGGTCTTAGATGTTCTCTCTCCAGAATCTATCCATACCCACCCTATTATCACTAACCAAAAAAGTAAAATTATTACTCCTAATACAAAACTAAAAAGATTGAAATTAACACCCCCTATAAATTCAAAAATTGAGAGAATAAATTTTTCTAGACCCATATCTATACCTTAATTATTTAAAAAATGGTCGAGGAGGGAGTTGAACCCTCACACTATTGCTAGCACGAGATTTTGAGTCCCGCGTGTCTGCCAGTTCCACCACTCGACCTAAACTCGTGTATTATATATCAATAAAATGTATATTGTATACATTAATTCTTCTCTTTGTACAAATTCCTAAAACTGGCAATCTCTTTAACAAAGGCTAACTCTACTAAACCGGTAGGACCATTCCTATGTTTTGCAACAAATATTTCGGCAGTACCTTTTTTTTCTGTTTCAGGGTTCCATGTCTCTTCCCTATCTAAAAAGATTACAACATCAGCATCTTGTTCAATTGAACCTGATTCTCTTAAATCTGAAAGCTGGGGTCTTCTACTTTGCCTTTGCTCAATAGCACGGGATAG
>CAYSEU010000032.1:0-8409 GCA_964430365.1 uncultured Candidatus Saccharibacteria bacterium | reverse complement strand
ATCTATATCAACACCCTGTACCTCACCATCCTTTTCGCTACTTACCTTTAATGAGTCAAAATCATATGCCCATACTCCTACACTATTTATCTCAATATCATTCTCTTTTAAATTTGATATTAAAGTAGAGGCCTTAGAAGGATTGGAATATATGGATCCACCTACTAGATTCCATCCTTTCTCTAACTCCTCGTACTGTGCATCAGGATTTCTCCATCCATCCAATTTTAAAGTAATACTCTTATCTGCGATGATTAAATACCCCCTATTCTGTTCAAAGTAAAAGTCTGTACCAGCAAAAGGAATCTTTTCAGACTGTTTTACTAAATCTTTCCATTCATAACCTTGAAAATTTCCAATAACAGAAATATCTGGATACTGTCCTAGTAAAGTAGAAGCGTATAAAGGAGATATGTGATACGTGGGAGAGAAATCAAAACCAACAAAATTAACACCTTCCTTAAGCTCTATACTGTATGTTTTAATACTATTTCTTGATTCACACTGTATTTGAGTAGTAACACCCTCTATTGTGTCTGTACCAATTTTATTAGTAAGCCATTTATACTTACCATCCCTAAAAAAACATGCCATATCCTTAGCATACTCAATACACTCTTTACTCGAGTTAATACCCTCTACAATGTTTGTACATGATTGTTGTGGATACCATTTTATATCGTTTTCTAACTCACAACATACACCTGTATACTTGACCTCACATGTATTAGCATCCCTATTGGGTATTTGTGCAGAGTATTCGATAGTACCAGGGTATGTAAATTCAATATCACTACACCCTTTCTCCCCGACATTGCTCTCATATATTCCTACAAAGGTATCACTCTTTTCTAACTTAATACCACAACAAAGATTTCCTGATTCCTCACTCCATGATTCATGCTCATTGATTGGAATTGCTAAACCAGTTACTTTTCTAGGAAGATTCTTACCATTAGTAATCCATCTATACAAACTCTCTGTCTTTTTGTAGTAATCAATACCCTCTTCTCTTGCTACCGGGTTATCTGCATTACATCTCCCCCATCTATATATATTCCCCCATGCTTCCCACAGTGTTAGACCAGGACATACGTTGTAATGACCTCTTTTAAGAAAATGATTTAGTTGTGCACTAAAATCGTGAACAGGAACATCATCTCTACCATGTATCCCCCAGTCTTCAATATATCCATATGCATTCTCATCTTGTGTATAGTTACTAGCTCCTGATTCATTTAACCATACTGCTAAAGTAAAGGCAGGATCCACTCCAGCCATTTTAGATCTGTATACTACATCATTAAAACACTCAATAGCGTAATGTTTACCCCTTCCTGCTACCCATCTAGTTGCTAATTGTGCAAACTCTTGTTTAGTAATACCATTTATTTTTTGCTCAGGTAAATCCTGATTACAATTTATCTCAGCTGCATATACCTCAATATTAGAAGCATTCAAACTACTAGTAACAAAGTAATTAATATCCCTAATCTCTATATCCTCATATACCCACTCTCCTTTAAATGCTCTTAGGTCTATCACTATACCTCCAAACTTGTTTGCATAGTAGCTTTTTAATTCTGAATAGATATTCTTTTTGGTATCATATAATGATACATATACTAACTCATTAGGTAATACATGCAGCTCTCTTACTTCTGGAAGGGATATCTCTTCATTGATTGGGGATGTTGTAAATGAATACATTTTTTTTGTAAAAGTAGAAATTTCATTTTCTCTTTTAACTAAATCCTCATACCATTCTCTTTGACCATCTGAAACTTTAAACTCATATTTTTTCTTCTCATCTAAATCTATCACCTTTACCCTATGAAATTTACTTACTTCACCGCTCCCTAAAAGTTCCCCACTCTTTCCTAACTTAATATATGTAGGCATATCACTTTCTGTTTTCCAAGAGATTACAGCTGAGTTTGCTTGTATATCTGAAACTACTAGATCGTATGGAGAGTCTTTTAGTAGTTGTAAATAATTAAAGTAGAAGTAAAAACCTATACAGCTAAATACTGCTAATACTAAAACTGCTATACTTAGAATATATATTTTTTTCTCTTCACTCTTTTTCATCTACTAAAGATTCTGTTTAAGAAATATCCCTATACTATCATTCAATGAGAAATCATCACCATATATATCCTCCCCCTCTTCACTTCTAAAGATAAAGGAACCAAGTTCATATGACCATACAGATACAGTATCTACATCAAGACTCTTTCCTCTTAGATCGGATATCAATTTCGATGCGGTTAAAGATTTACTGTAGAGGCTACCACCTACTAAATTCCAACCTCTGTTAACTGGGTAATAAACAGTTATAGGGTTTAGCCATCCCCCTAGTGAGATTGTAATATCTTTCTTAACATTAATTAAATACCCCTTACTCTGCTCTAGTGTAAAATCATCTCCAGCATACGGTACACTATCAGCCCTTACCAATATATTTTCCCATTTATTATTCTCAAAATTCGCTATTAACTGTATATCAGGATACTGAGATAAAAGGTTAGATGCCTTTAAGTTATTACCCATATATACAGGTACAAAATCTAACCCTATGAAATTAGTACCTCTTTTAAGCTGTATTTCAACCGTTTGGGTGTCATTCATAGCTAAGCAGGCACTCTCAGAAGATATACTTTTAATATTGTCTGTACCGATAACCGAAGCTAACCATTGGTATTTACCATCTCTAAGAAAACATGCTTTCTCTCCAGTATATGTATTACAGCTTTTAGAATCCGTTATACCTGGTAATATGTCTGTACAAAGTACCTTAGGGTACCACTTTAAACCGTTACTTAGCTTACAGCATGCTCCTTCATAGTCTATCTCACATGCTACCCTGTCACTTTTGTTTGGAATATCTACAACATATTCAATTGTTCCATTAAATACCTTCCTCCCAACTTCCCATATATCACTACAGCTTCCTCCAGAAGTTTGATTCTCAAAATCACCTTGAAAGGTTTCCCTGTTGTCTAGTTTAATAGCGCAGCATTTTGGATTAGTTAATACCTCTTTCTCTTCTTCTAACGGAGGCATCTTAGGTAGACCAGTTACAACAGATGGTAATTTAAGACCATTAGTTACCCAACCATATACCATTTCAATTTGTTTGTAGTAAGCAACACCATCTTCTTGTTTGATAGGGTCATCCTCATTACAGCTCCCCCATTTATAGTAATTACCCCATGCTTCCCATGCTGTTAATCCCTCACATGATACTTTGTGTGTTAATGTTAAGAAATGATTAATCTGAGCATTGTAATCTTGCATAGGGACTGTAGAAAGACCGTGTATACCAAAGTCTTCGATTGAGCCAACAATTTCTGGATTAAAAGTATAGTTACTGGCTCCTGATTCATTTAACCAAATGGTTAATGCAAACGCAGGATCTACACCAGCAATCTTAGCTCTATAGATGGTATCGTTGTAACACTCATATGCGTAGTTTTTACCTCTACCTGATACCCATCTAGTAGCTAAATCGGTATAGGCTTCCCTACTAATAGCGTTAGAGGTCATATTAGGTATACTTTGGTCACAATTAATCTCAGAAGAAAACACTTTAGATATTAGATTCTTAGTTATAACTGTATTCCTAGAAAAGTAATTAATATTTTTTAATGAGTATCTCTCTTCATCCTTTACATTAAAATCCCCTTTATTAAACACTACTCCTCCATATCTATTAGCATATTCACTTCGTATATCTGAGTATGTACCTTCCTCCATATCATACAAAACTACATATACTAATTCATTGGGAAGTACGGTAAGATATGACTCTTTGGGGAGTGTAATATCATTTACTTCTTCACCTGTTTTAAACTCAAATTCACCCACAACATACTTAGTAAGAGTAGAAGTATTCTCTCCTAATACCTTCTCCCATTCTCTTGTTCCATCTGAAATTGTAAATGAGTATGTTTTTTCTCTTTCTAAACCAGATATTTCAACCCTATGATATTTATCACTCTCACCATCTCCAATTAGCAATGTATCATCTATTAATACATATGTCGGGACATCGGTTACTGTCCTCCAAGAGAGTATTGCAGATGATGATGTAATATCAGATACGACTACATCGTATGGTGAGTCTTGAGTATATCTAAAATTCCTATTTAAAAAGAAAAATCCTACTGCAAAGAGTAAGAAAAAAAGGAATAGTCTAAGAGCAAATTTATAATGTCTTAATACTTTCTTTCTCATACTCTCTTTCCTAGTAATATATATATACTTGGTATATCCAATATCTTAATGTTCTTACTCTCTCTCCACTCCTTTATACTCATTGTATTAATATATTCATTTTCTCCAGTAATATCTACCGCTATTGTCAAATCTGTACTACCATTACAAACTTGTAATATATCATTAAACAAAGATTTGTTCCGATATGGAGCTTCAATAAAGATTTGGGACTCATTTCTTCTAGAGGACTCTCTCTCTATACTTTTGAGTTTTCTTCTTCTCCTTTCTGGATCTTTAGGAAGATACCCTAAGAAAGTAAATTGCTGTCCATTTAGACCTGATGCCATTAAAGATAGTATGATGGAGGATGGACCAACCAAAGGTACAACCTTAATACCCAATCTATGACACTCCCTTACTACAATGTTTCCAGGGTCTGCAATAGCTGGAGAACCTGCATCTGTCATTAATCCTACATCATTACCATGTATTAATGGTTCAAGTAAGAAAGGGATCTCCCTTGCCTTACTATGCTCATCTAGTATAGCCATATCTAACTTCTGCAACACCATGCCCATATCTTTAAGATGTGCTCTAGCTACCTTAGGTGTCTCAACAATGAAATATTTTAACCCTTTTACAATATCTAAATCTTTTTTACTTAAAACTTCCCCCAAGGGAGTCTTACTCAAGGAAGTAGGTATTAAATACAAAGAACCACTATTTCTCATTAATATGTTCTTTCAAAATTAGAATCTATATCACTCAATTTCAATTTCCATACAGCAGGTCTTCCATGGGGACAGCTATATGGATTCTCACATACTATTAATTTTTTAATTAAGTCTAGCATCTCTTCCCTATGTAAATATTGACCACTCCTTACGCTAGTATGACATGACATAGTGGCTAAGATATCCTCTCTTAACCTATTTAATTCCTTTGATATATCCTTAATATCATCACTTAGAGCAAATATTTCATCAAACAATTTCTTGTAATCACTTTCTACAAACTCAACAGGTACAATCGTAATATCAATACTATCCTTTTTAACAGTATATTCAAAGCCCAATGTAGAGAAGAAATCTTTTAATTCGTCTAACACAGATATCTCTTTTAGAGAAAATTTCAAAGTACTAGGAACAAGTAAGTTTTGTCTATCACCACCACCTACCTGATTCTTTAATTTCTCAAATGTTACCCTTTCTGCTGCAGCATGTTGATCTACCATCCAAAGTATATCATCTTCAAACTCTATCACTATATATTTATTAAAAACCTGGAAAACGTTTTTAATATTACCAACAGACTCAATACTCTCTACTGGGGAAATATCCTCCTTTTTAATATATGAATCCTTTGAAAGGGCTTCTCTACTAAACAGTAAACTATCTCTTACTGAACCACTTTGAGTAGGCTTAAATGTAATATCTTTAGAAGAGTATATCTTTCTATCCATATCCTTGTTAACTAAAGATGGAGATTCCTGAGAAGTAGGATTAAATTCATTCTCTTTGTGATATGAGGTAACACTCATAACAGATTTCTTAACAGCTTCCTCTATTGCAGAGTATGCTCTAAAGGGATTTAAAAAACGTATCTCTTCCTTTCTAGGATGTACATTTACATCTATTAACTCTGGATTAATATCCATTAACAAAATAAATGGGACTTTCTCTCCAAAGGGAATATATCTCTCATATCCCTGTAACACACCTCTAGCAATACCACTATCCCATATAGGTCTCCTATTTACAAACATATATTGATTAGAAGATCTTTTCTGATGATCAGAGGGATGTCCAACTAAACCAGATATCTTAATACCACTACCATTGTAAAATACTTTAAGCATTCTTCTTACAAAATCCTCTTTTAATATTTCCCCTATCCTTTCTTTCTCTACGGTATTTTCTTTCCCCCCCTCTATAGATTTTAAATCAATAACTACCTTACTATCCTTTGTAACAGTAAAATGAATATTAGGATATATCAGGAAGTATGGGTACAGTACTTCTAATATCCTTTTGTATTCTGTAGCTGCTGTTTTAAGAAATTTTTTTCGAGCTGGAATATTTCCAAATATATTTTTAACAGTAACTACTGTTCCTGATTCTCTTGCTGCTTTCTTAATTTTAAAATTATCAAACCCATTAAATATAATCTCACTACCTGTATCTGAATTAATATATTTTGAAATTAAGGATACATCTGCCACAGATACTATTGTAGAGAGCGCTTCTCCTCGAAAACCCATTGTTAGAAGATTATTCAAATCCTCTAAGGAAGATATCTTACTAGTCGTATGAGCTTTAAAAATATCTGCTAAACTCTCCTGTGGTATACCCATCCCATTATCACTCACCTCTATTAAATCAATACCCCCATTTACAACCCTTACCTGTATCTTAGAAGCTCTCGCATCTATACAGTTATCTACTAACTCCTTTACTACAGAAGCCGGTCTTTCAATGACCTCTCCTGCCGCAATTTGATTTACTAATTCTTGAGGTAATTTGTTTAATTTGAAGGTATCCATATATATTAAATATTTTAACACAGAAATACATTAATCTGTTAAAATTATACCCATGAAAGAACAGTTTCAACTAAACACAAAATTTCAGCCATCTGTTGATCAAAATATTGCAATTAACTCTCTTATTAAAAATATACAAGAAGGAAAAGAAAAACAGGTACTACTCGGTGTTACAGGATCAGGTAAAACTTTTGTAATGGCCAATGTTATATCTAAATTACAAAAACCTACATTAGTACTCTCACATAACAAGACGTTAGCAGCACAACTGTATGAGGAGTTTAAAGAGTTTTTTCCTAACAATGCTGTTAAATATTTTGTATCTTACTATGATTACTATCAACCAGAAGCGTATATACCTGCCAGAGATTTGTACATTGAGAAAGAATCAGAGGTAAATCAAGAGATCGAAAAGTTAAGACTTAGTGCAATGAATGCTGCTAGAACAAGAAGTGATACAATTGTAGTAGCTAGTGTCTCTTGTATCTACAATATTGGAAGTCCCGATAACTATGAAAACAAATCTATAGAGATTAGTGTTGGACAAGAGATTGATATTAGCAAGTTAGCCTCTGAGCTTACATTCTTAAGATATGAGAGAGAGAGTACAGATTTAATATCAGGGACATTTTTAATTAGAGGAGATACAGTAGAGCTCTTTATGCCGTATGAGGAGTTCCCTGTAAGAGTAGAATTCTGGGGAAATATGATAGAGAGTATTACATTCATAGAGCCAATATCAAAGCAGAAGATTAATAGTGTAGACAATTTAGATATATTCCCAGCAACACCCTTAGTATATGATGCAGATACTATGGCACAGGCTGTTACTGATATCGAAAAAGACTTAGCTCAAAGAACCGCTTTCCTAAGAAATCTTGGTAAAGAGGTAGAAGCACAAAGATTACAGCAAAAAACTAGGTATGATATAGAGATGATGACTCAAATTGGATATTGTAAGAGTATGGAAAACTACTCCATATATTTCGATGGTAGAAAAACCGGTCAACCACCCTACACACTTCTAGATTACTTTGATGATGACTACCTCATGTTTATCGATGAATCCCATATTACAATTCCTCAAGTTGGAGGGATGTATAACGGGGATAGGGCAAGAAAAACAAATTTAATAGAGCATGGTTTTAGATTACCTAGTGCATATGATAATAGGCCGTTGAATTTTAATGAGTTTAGAAAAAAACAGAAAGAAACAATATATTACTCTGCCACACCTGATAAATGGGAAATAGAGGACAGTAGGAATACTGTAGTAGAACTACTTACAAGACCGACAGGATTACTAGACCCAAGTATAGATGTAAGAAAGACAGAGAATCAAATAGATAATGTAATTAGTGAGGTAAGAAAAAATACTCAAAATGGTCAAAGGGTATTAATTACTACATTAACTAAAAGAATGGCAGAAGATTTAACAACATATCTTCAAGACTTTGGTATTAAGGTTGCATATCTACATTCTGATATTGATACTGTTGAAAGAGTAGAGATACTTCGAAACCTTAGATTAGGCGAGTATGATGTATTGGTAGGTATTAATCTCTTAAGAGAGGGTATAGATTTACCAGAGGTATCCTTAGTTATCATCTTAGATGCAGACAAGGAGGGATTCTTAAGATCTAAGA
>CAYSEU010000031.1:0-8452 GCA_964430365.1 uncultured Candidatus Saccharibacteria bacterium | reverse complement strand
GTAGGTGTAAACGGTATTATTACTCAACCTCATGATGTGAATTTAATAACGGATGAAACTATTAGAATATCCATGGGTGCTGCAGAGAGAATACCTTTGGTAGAGATGGACCTATTTACTGCTGTTAAGGTACTAAAAAAGAATGCTATTAAAATATTTGGTGTACATATGGATGGAAAGACATACTTTGAGAGTGATTTAACAGGAGCATGTGCATTTGTACTTGGAGCAGAAGATACGGGTATATCTACTGGTATGATAGAGAGAGTAGATGAGAAAGTTTCTATACCTATGAGAGAGGGTATAGGGTCTTTAAATGTAAGTGTTAGTGGTGGTGTATTAATGTATGAGAAGTTAAGACAGGAGGTATCTTAATCGTTATAATTGTCTACTCCTAATTTCTGTAGTAAGTCTTCTAATTCCTGTTTACTCAAAAACCTAATTATTATCCTTCCTCCTTTGCTCAATCTTCTTACACTTGTACTGTATCCAATCTTTTCAGTTAACATTTCTCCATATCTTAGTAAATCAGGGTAATCTGTTTGTATTGTTTTGTATTTAGCACTCTTACCGTAGTTAATTTTACGAACTAGAGATTCTGTTTGTCTTACACTAAGACCTCTTTTTACAACAATATCTGTAGCAGCTACTAAGGACTCTTCATCTTTAATACCAAGTAGTGCTCTAGCGTGCCCCTCGGAGATTGTTTCATTTAGTACGACTTCTTTTACGGGATCTGGTAATTTAAGTAATCTCATCTTGTTTGATATTGTTACTCTATTTAATCCTACTTTGTCTGCTATCTCTTCTTGAGGTAATCCAAATTCATCTTGTAACTGTTGAAATGCATATGCTTCTTCCAAAGGGTTAAGATCTCTCCTTTGAATATTTTCTATTAATGCTAACTCTAACATTTGTTGAGGAGAAGAATCTTTGATTACAATTGGTACATACTTCAAACCAGCTAACTGAGCTGCTCTAAATCTTCTTTCACCAGCTATGATAAAGTATTTATCTGTATTTTTATCTTTAGATACAATCAGTGGTTGTATAATGCCGTTTTCTCTAATAGAGTCTGCGAGTCCAATGAGCTCATCAGGCTCAATATGCATTCTAGGTTGGAAGGGGTTTGGTAATATTTTAGTGATATCAAACTTCTCCCTATATGCACTACTAGAGTTATCAATCTCATTTGAATCTATTAATGCTGCTAATCCTTTTCCTAATCGCTGTTCTTCCATATATATCTGTATTAAAAATTAAAGAAATCTTTTTATAAATTCTTTAGCTAAGCTAGCATATGCTAATGCTCCCGTAGATTTATCATCATATTGAAATATTGTTTTACCGTATGAGGGAGCCTCTGAGAGTCTTACGTTTCGAGGTACTACTGATTCAAATGCTACTTCCTTAAAGAATGTTCTTACATCTTCTACAACACTAGAGGAAAGTTTGGTTCTACTGTCATACATGGTTAGTATGACACCTCCTAACTGTAGAGTAGAGTTGATACCTTTTATTAATTTCATAGTCCCTATTAGCTGTCCTAGCCCCTCTAGTGCGAAGTATTCACACTGTATGGGTATAAGTAATTGATCTGCAGCACTAAGTGCATTTATTGTAAGTAACCCTAAAGATGGAGGACAATCTATTATTACAATATCAAAATCATTTTTAACCTTTTCTAATGATTTTTTAAGTAAAGTCTCTCTAGAAAGCATATTTACCATCTCTATCTCAGCTCCTGCTAATGAAAGATGTGAAGGTACTAAGAAGAGATTAGGAGTAGAGGTTGATACAAATACAGAGTGTATTGATGATGAATTAACTATTACATCATATATACTTTTATATGGAGCTTGTTGTTCATTAGAATCCCAATGTTGCTTATCAAACTGCTGAGTAAATCCTACCCCTGAAGAAAGATTTGCTTGAGGATCTAAATCTACAAGTAAAACTTTCTTACCTTTTTTAGCTAGTGCTGCTCCTAAGTTAATAGTGGTGGTGGTTTTTCCAACTCCTCCTTTCTGGTTTGCTATGACAAAAATTTCCATGCTTATAATGTATCATGTTTCACAGATATAGTCTACAAAGGGTAGGTTTCGTGTTGTACTAGCCTAAATTCACTAAATGGAAAGAATACTATCCATGCCTTACCTTTTATTTTACTAACATCTATAGGACCAAATTCTCTCGAGTCAGAGCTATTAGTTCTGTTATCACCACATACAAAATATTGATCCTCATTTACTGTAATTGTTTGTCCTTCATGAATATATGATCCACCATTAGATACAACGGTATCTTCTAAGTAGTTAGACTCATCTAAGAGTTCATCATTGATGTATATTCTTCCATCTTTAATCATTACTTTGTCCCCTGGTATACCTATTATTCTTTTAATAAAGTCTTGTGTATCAGAGTATTTAAAAATAACGACATCGCCTCTTTGTGGCTCGGAAAACTTATACGATATCTTATTCGCCATTAAAAATTCCCCATTTTTATATGTAGGATGCATAGAGTTACCAACTACCTCATGTGGAGTCATAATAAAGAGGTAGAGAACAATAGCGAGTACAAGAGATATTAAAACTGTTTCAGTAAATGAATATATAAAGCTTCCAATAGAGCCAAGTATTTCAGTTACCTTAGCTTTTCCTCCTAATTCTTCCTGTGATGATTCATACATCTACTTTGGGGCATAAAGTTAATATTTTGGTACCGCTACGGGGAATCGAACCCCGGTTTACAGGATGAAAACCTGTCGTCCTAGACCACTAGACGATAGCGGCATACCTCCAGTGATTCTACTATAATACAGGTTTTTTGTTAAGCTCTCTTAAGAACTGTTGCTCCTCCTGGAAAGAAGCTCTCTGATATTCGTTGAACTCTTTATTATACACATATCTTCTCTTACATTTACACTCTACTAATTCTCTTCTTTCAGATAGCTTTCCTAATCTCTTAGCTTTATCCAATGGATTTGTACATCCAACACAGAGTCTTTTTTGTAGTAATACTGATTGAAATGGTGCGAATATTTTCTTTCCCATAACTATATAATTTTGTATTAAATATGCCGAGAAGAGGACTCGAACCTCCAAGGGGTATTATCCCCACCTGCTCCTAAGGCAGGCGTGTCTGCCAGTTTCACCATCTCGGCTAAATAACGGGTATATTTTACTAAACTTAGGATATTTATACAAAGGTATTAACTCTCTTCTATACTACCAAATATCTTTCCATATACTTTAATATGACCGTTCTCTTTGTATTTTGCATTTCTTAATACCTCTTCTTGAGTTAAAGATGTTTGAGGTACATCCTCTCTTAAAGCAGAGAAAGGTACATGCCTTTTCATAGGTTGTACATCTTTAGTATCTATTTTTTGTAATTGGTTAGCACTATCTAATATTGTTTCCATCTGAGGTGTAAATTTTTCTAACTCTTCATCAGTAAGATTTATTCTAGATAGCTCTGCTATATGTTTTAATGTTTTTTTATCCATTTAATTTCTCTATTAAAACTAATCTAGCCTTATTAGGATCCGCACTACCCTTTGTTTTTTGCATAACCTGTCCTACAAGGTAACCTATGGTTGCCTGTTTTCCTGATTTAAAATCACTTACTGCTTTAGGATTATTACTTATTACTTCGTCTACAATACTATCTAAGTTATCAGTATTCTGTTTACTTTCCTCTATTGCTTTACTAATTAATTCTTTTAAATCTTTTTTCTCTTCTAACGATTCTCTAAGTAACTCCTCCGCCTTATTTCTTGTTAATATCTTTTTCTCAAACTCTAAGATTAAGTAAGAAAGAGATTCCTTAGGAATATTACTTTCATTAATATCAATTTTTTTATCATTAGCTATTGAAAATACTGCACCTGTAATCCAGTTGGATGCTGCTTTTGCTGCTTTAATGGTATCCATATTTTTAGAGAGTATATCTAAGATATCTTCAAAATATTTAGAAATATCTCTATCAGCTGTTAAGACATCACTATCATACTCTGAGAGAGAGTAGGTAGTTAGATATCTATCTTTTTTCTCCTCAGGTAACTCTACAATCTCTTTACTAATTCTTTCAATATCTTCATCTTTAATCTCAACTATTGGTAAATCAGGGTCAGGCATATATCTATAGTCATCTGCTGTTTCTTTAGATCTTTGGAATTCTGTAATACCTTTATCTGCATTCCAACCTCTTGTTTGCTGTACTATCTTTTTACTTTTCTCTATTTCTTTAATCATTCTTTCTACTTCATATTCTATGGATTTTTCTACTGCGGAAATGGACCCTATATTTTTTACTTCTACTTTAGAATTCAATTTGTTATCCCCTATGGGTAGTATTTCTCCATTTTTGTATTCCCATGTACCTTTTGTTTGTACTGAGATATTCGGTTCACATCTCATCTGACCTTTTTCCATATCTGCGTCAGATATACCTAGATATCTGACAATTTGTCTAATCTTTGTAGCATACTCTTTAGCTTGATATGCACTTCTAATATTTGGTTTACTTACTATTTCAATTAAAGGTACTCCCGATTTATTGTAATCAATTAGAGAGTATTCTAAATTACCCTCTGTGTGGTGTGTAGATTTAGCTACATCTTCCTCTTGGTGTATTCTTTCAATCCCAATACTGTACTTCTTACCATCTTCGTCCTTAATTTCAATATACCCATCAGAACATATTGGTCTTTTATACTGACTAATCTGATATCCTTTAGGAAGGTCTGGATAGAAGTAATGTTTTCTATCAAAGTGTATTTCACTATCTATATCACAATTAGTAGCAATACCTAGTAGTATACAAAGTTCTATGGCTCTCTTATTAGGTACAGGTAATGCTCCGGGTAGTCCTAGGCATGTAGGGCATACATGGGTATTAGGTTCTTTACCAAAGTATTGTGTAGGGCAAGAACAAAACATCTTACTTTGTGTCTTACTCTGTATATGTATCTCTAAACCTATGATTATATCGTAGTTCTCTTTCTTCACTTCTAATTAGTATGATTTATGCATTAAAATGATATCAATTATATATCAATATCGCAATTTAACTAAATATCCTTATCTCTTGTTCAACTCTTTCTTGTTCTTGTGTATCTTGGTCTGGAATTATGTAATATGTACCTCTCCCTTTACCTTTCTGTTGTATATATTCCCTTTCTTGTAACTCTTGTAAATCTCTGTACGAGGTCATAAAGGAGATACCCATCATTTTAGTATACTGTTGTCTAGTTACTCTTGGATTACTATTTAGATATTCAATTATCTTTATCTGTCTAGGATTTAAATCATTACCAATACTTTTTCTAATATTTGTTTTTCTGTCATATTCCTCAGTTAATCTTTTAGATGCATCTATTACTGTTAAAGAGAGAGTGTAGAGTACTGCCTCAATGAATATTGTTAAATCTCTTTTTCCTTTGGATATCTTAAATGCAGATTGTATATCTTCCGATATTAGGAAAAATGCTTTAGAAAATGGAACAATATTATGTGGATTAAGACCATATATCTTAGTTAAGATTTTTAATATGGCAATTGCTGTTAATTGATTCCCTGCTAGAAATGGCGCCTTATCTATATACTCATACATTAAAATACTAAACTGTATTAATTTATGAGTACCTGTAGATGAGTTAGTAATATCGTTAAATATATCATTGAAATATTCTCTTACTTCTACATTAGGGTAGTAATCCCTAAGGTTGTACCATGTATCATACAGATCAAATGGTTTTTCAGAAAAATGTTTTAATTTCCCTAAATCCCATTCCTCTACAACCCCTTTCATTAATATCTTATTTAGATGCGTACAGAGCTCTATAGAGGGTTTGAGAGTGCTTTTACCTGTATATGTATCTATGTAGTCTTGAATATTTTTAAAGTTGGTAAATATTCTTAGTTTTGCTTTGTAAGAGGGCATTACTTGGCCTCTTTGTACTGTCAATGCTTTACTGTAACCAATGGGATACGCTATTAACTCTCCCAACTTATCTATCTCTTCTGTTCTTAACTGTTCTCTTACTTGTTCAAGTAGGGGACTAGGTACTACTGTTTGTTTAATTGATTGGATTGCTAACTCATACTTTACTATGTAGTTAACCATTAAATTTGTAATTGTATATTTATATTTCTCCATATCTGTATATTTAAAAAGCTGATGGATGGCTTCGAACCAACGACCGTTCCCTTACGAAGGGAATGCTCTACCAACTGAGCTACATCAGCAATTGTAACAGATTGTAACAGAGCTAGGTAAAATGAGCAAGAGATGTTAAAGGAAATAGGGTAAATGGTGTATAATTAGCGCTTATGGAAAAAGAAAAGAGTAATTACCAAAGAGAAAAAAGGAACCTATATCAAGATAGAGATCCGAGAAACTATATTACTGCAAATGAGCCAAGAGCTCTATATTGGTATAAATATCGAAGGACCTATGAGCTTTTAAGAAGCAGTTTAAAAATAGGTAACAAGATACCTTGTCCATTAGTGATAGAAGAAAATGTTGATAATGAGATTTTTTTTAAGTAATTATTGTTTTGATTCGGAGTTAAATCTATTAGATTTACCTATTGTATTAGTTGGTAATAACTTACTTACACCATTCAATTTTGATATACGAAAAAGGGATAGAACCCCTATTGTTGGAGTAGAATATCCAGGTATTTCAGCCACTATTGGTTTCTCAAACAATTTGGCAGAAACATGTGGTGGTATTTTTGATAGAGATTGTAGAAGGCAAGATAGGATGTTTTGTACAACAGTAAGTAAAATAGAGGAGTGTAATTATAAAGTTTACTATCTTCCAACAGAGAATCAGCCTTTACATGTAAGATTGGTTCATAAAATCCACGAAACAAACCTTATAGAGCACTTAGCCCCATTTAAAGATAGAGAATTGTTGGCAAATACTTTTTCTGATGGGAAAGTCTTTTAAATAATCAAAAGCGAGAGACGGGGCTCGAACCCGCGACCTTCTCCTTGGGAAGGAGACATTCTACCAATTGAACTACTCTCGCAGTTGAGAGATTCTAGTATTTTATATCTAAAAACACAAGCTATTAAACTACAGCAGACTTTAATTCATTCCAATCATCTGTTAACTGTTCTCCAATCTCTTTAGCTGTAGAAGCTGCAACATCAGAATCATTCTTTAATTCGTCTACCACTTTTGTTACTAACTGCTTGTATGCATCTAAATCTAATTTCTTACCAGCTACCTTTAATGCCTTAATTCTTTTTTCTACTTCTTTTCTTGAAGAGAGGTAAAGATCTTGTGCTTTGTCTTGAATATCTGTAGAGAACTTCTTAATATCTTCTCTTGTTTCTGCTCCAGATTTAGGGGCAAGTAGTAACCCTGCTGCAGTTCCAATTACAGCACCAAAGAGTAATCCTTTGAAAAAATCATCTGATGAACTCATATTTATGTATGCTCAATTTATATATTTAAATATACACTATGAGGAAAATATTTACAATTTGAACTTCTTAATTAGTAGGTAGGCAAGGATAAAAAGGGTAAGGGGTGCTAATACTGCTAGTAATATTTCCCAAAAGGAAAGAGATATGGAAGTAGGGGTTTGAGAAAGAGTTTCATCTAATGTCTCCTGTGCATATACAGTAAGTGGTATGAAAAAGGTTGTGATTGATAGTAATATGTATTTCATTGTAGTATTAATGATATATATTTTTTAAGTATTATGCAATTTCCTGATATTGAGTTAGAAAAAAAACTATGGAATAAGGGTCTTAAATATGTAGTAGGCATAGATGAGGCAGGAAGAGGCCCTTTAGCTGGTCCTGTTTGTGCAGGAGCGGTAGTGATAGATGAGAAGAGTGAATTAAGTGAGTTGGTAAGGGATAGTAAGAAGATGACAGAGAAAAGAAGAGAAGGGGTATTTGAATTTATTAAAGAAAATAGTTTAGGATGGGGAGTGTATATGGTAAGTAATATGGTGATAGATAAAAAAGGAATACAAGAAGCGGTAAGGATAGCGATGTGGAAAGCGTTAAAACAGGTAGAGAAGATGATTGGAAGAAAGGCAGAGTATTTAATAGTGGATGGTACTAATGTTAGTAATCTGTTTGGATATGATATGTTAAAGATTAAGGAAGGGGATTTAAAACATTACTCCATATCTGCAGCTTCCATATTAGCTAAAGTAACAAGGGATAGGTATATGAAGAATATAGCAATTAAGTATCCAGAGTATGGTTTTGAGAGGCATGTCGGATATGGTACTAAGGCTCATATAGAGGCAATACAAAAGTATGGGCCTTGTGATATACATAGGAGGTCTTTTAAACCTATTTCAGAGTTTTATTAAAAAGCTTGTAAAAAAGTATAGTAGGGGGGTATAATCATAACCGTTGTGGGTCGCTAGCTCATCAGGTTAGAGCAACTGCCTTTTAAGCAGTAGGTGCTG
>CAYSEU010000030.1:0-8831 GCA_964430365.1 uncultured Candidatus Saccharibacteria bacterium | reverse complement strand
GCGTCAGGGTTGCCCCCATTGCGCAAGATTCCTAATTGCTGCCTCCCGTAGGAGTGCGGACCGTGTCTCAGTTCCGCGGTGGCTGACCGTGCTCTCACACCAGCTACCCGTCTTAGCCTTGGTGAGCCATTACCTCACCAACTAGCTGATAGGACGCAGACCTCTCTTGAAGCGCAAAAGCTTTACTCTAAAACACTTAATGTGAATAGAGACCATCGAATATTACCCCGTCTTTCGACGAGCTATTCCCGACTTCAAGGCAAGTTATCTACGTATTACTCACCCGTTTGCCACTATCCTAAATAGAAAATCATTGACCGAAGTCTTTGAAATTCGCAGTAGGATCGTTCGACTTGCATACCTTAGGCACACAGCCAACGTTCATCCTGAGCTATGATCAAACTCTCATTGAAAAACGTTTGACTTAAACAAATATTTACTTAAACAGCCCAAAGCTGTTTAAAAAACACAGACCAATCAACGCTAGATTGGATTTACTTAGACTTTAATGAATTGTGTGACCAAAATCACACACACTTTTAGAAAGTCAATATACGAATATATTTCGACTTCCTGTCACTCTTCAACTTTTAAGGAGCTGAGAGGGATTTCTCTAAACACTAATTATGAATTGTATTCTTTAGAGATTATCTCTAAGAGGAAACCTTTCTCGTTTATCCCAAACTCGTGAGGCAATTCTAACATACTAAATGGGTATATGCAAGTAGATATTTAGCTACTTTTTCTCATACTGTACATATCTATAAATTCACCTACGGTAGTAATATCCTCTACGCTCTTATCTCTATCAAATTCTATTAATCTAGGAAACCTTAAAGAGAGCCCCCCACCTATTAATTCCTTACTAGTGGAGATGTTTTTAGTTATCTCATCAGCATCTACTGTAATTGTATATTTAGGTACAACCCATACATCAGGCTTAAGAGTGTCACCTACTCTTACATCCTTGGAACATTTTCCTATTACCTCTCGTGAGAGCTTACTATTTAAATCACGAAGCATATCATCACTCATACCTGTCCCTATTTTACATATTGCATCATATACACCTAACTCCTCGTTATATATAGCGCCGAGTATTGCACCTAATCCAAATTCAGATCGTCTACCCGAACCTTTGTAGTACCCCACTACTACCATATCTATTGTATCTACTAACTCCTTGTCCATACTCTTTTTCATTTTAATCCATTCGTAATTTCTAGTACCAGGCCTATATCCACCTTTTAAATCCTTAACTATTATTCCTTCTAGCCCCTTTTCTACAGACATATTGAAATACTCCTCTACCTCTTTACCAACAGGAATTATCTTACTCTCTGCCAATATTATACTCCCCTGGGTATCCCCAATTACTTCTTCTAGTAGAGAAATCCTTTCTTTAGTATCTTCTAAAACCAGGGATTTACCCTCGAGATAAAGTAAGTCAAACACAAATGCCTTAACAGGGATATCCTCTCTCTTACTTTCTATGGAGTATTTTCTTCTCCTTTGCATGGTCTCTTGATATGATAAAAATTTCTCTTTTTTGTAATTCCATCCCACTATTTCAGAATCCATAATAAAGGAACCCTCTTTAAGATTCCTTGCATACTCAACAATTTCAGGAAACATTTCTGTAACGTCCTCTAAATTTCTAGTAAAAAGCCTTACATTAAACCTATTACTCACCCCACTCCCAAACAGAGATCCGGTATCCTCATTTTTTGACTTCATATACTCATGCCATACTCTCTCTTTAACACCCTCCTTACCTACCTTACTCTCATCCCATTTATGTATTTGACACCTTAGGCCATCAAATTTAGGCTGTACATATACATTCTCTGTAAATCTTCTCTTTAATTCCTCAAAGCTGCCTACTCTTTGTACTAATCTAGAAAGTACAGGAATACCAGGTGTTGTACGAATATTTTCTAAACCTTCACCCTTAGACTCTACTACCCTACCACCAATATACCCGATATCTGCACATACACCATACGCTTGTTCTAATATTTGCTTCAATCCTTTATCTCCTACCGCTGTAATTGAAAATACCTCAAGAAGAGTTTTTGTACTCAACCCTAGTCTAAGCTCACCACAAATTGTTCGTACAAAATATTTAGACTCCAGTGGGTTTAAATTTTGTAAACACTCTATTACCATTTTATTCTTTCTAGAAATAGATCCCGTACCCGTGGTATTGATAATATTCCAAAGTATTTCATATATTTCTAGAATATCTAGGGATTTGCTTTTACTACCTTTCTTTTCCCATACTTCATACATAGTATCCCCTATATCCCCACTCTCTTTTCTAAGCTGTTTAATGTTTAACGAAGTGTACTGTTCTAGCATCTTTATTAAGCTTTTCTCAGAATAATTAAACTCCGCATTAACAAAAAAAGGGGCTACTCTACCCTGTATCATATATGAGATAACCTCTACCTCTTTACCTGAGCACTTCTTAAAGAAATTTGCTATCTCTAAGGACATTTCCGTCCTTGATTGTAATAATTCTACCTTTTCAAAAAGAGTACATAGCTCTAAGTACGTTCGCATATATATATCAACCGATTAAAATATATTTTGTATCTTTAGTACTACCCTCCTGTTTTACCATACCTAATTCTACCAAGGAGGTCATATCCCTTCTTAAAGTCCTTGTAGAGACTTGAGGATGTAGTGCATATATATCTGATGGAAGTAATACTTCCCTTTTGCCTAAGAGCTTTAATATATCTAATTGTCTACTGTTTAAGTGCTTAAGATTCCTTTTTTTAGTAATAGGTCTAGAATTCTTTAGTACTTTAGGAAACTCTATTTCTTTCTCACTATACTCTCTAGATTTAGAGAGCTTAAGGAATATGAATATACCTAAAAGGAGTGATATTACATACCAAAGCTTTTTAAACATATCTATATATTTAAAATTTAACTATTTTAATTCAGAAAGAGAATTACCTATTGATATATGTACATCAAAAGGGACTTCTAATACTACCGTATTTAACATTATTTCTTTCGCTTGTTTAGAAAACTCTTCTACGATATTCTCCTCTATTTCAAATACAATCTCATCATGTATTTGAAGAAGTATATATGCTTTCTTAGGATATTTTTTTGACATATATTTATATAATTCTTTCATTACTAATTTCATAATGTCTGCTTCACTACCCTGTATAGGCATATTAATAGCTTCTCTTGCAGCTGCTGATCTTAATCTTCTATTTTTAGACCTAATACCCGCTATATTCCTTGTAGTACCAAACATAGTTTGTACATATCCTCTTTCAAATGCTTCATACTCTGTTTTTCTCATATATTCCTCTACTCCATTGTAGTTTTCAAAATATGCAGCTATATATTTAGCTGCTGTATCCCTATCTATACCAAGTAAAGATGAGAGACCAAATGAGGTCTGACCAAATATCATTCCAAAGTTAACAGTTTTACCTAAACTCCTCTCCTTATGTGTTATATCCACAATCTTTTTATTAAGTACCCTAGCAGCAGTAGCAGAGTGTACATCTATACCGTTAACAAAGTCTTGGATTAAAAGCTTATCATTTGAGACATCTGCCATTATCCTTAACTCCATTTGAGAGTAATCCATACCTAAGAGTTTAAAGCCATTTCTTGCTACAAAACACTCTCTTACTCTCATAGCCCAAGCTCCATCAAGTGGTAAATTCTGAAGATTAGGATTAACAGAAGAGAATCTACCAGAGGTTGTACCCGTTTGCTTAAAATCGGTATGAATGCTGTATATACCATCTTTTTCAGTACAGTTCTGATACAATGGTTCAACATATGTACTCAATATTTTTGTCATTTCCCTAAAGTAAAGAAGATGTTCAACTATTGGGTGCAATCCTAACATACTATCTAACACTGACTCTCTTGTACTACCCTTTGACTTATTTGGGAGGTCTAATTCTCTAAAAAGTACATCAGAGAGCTGTTTGGGAGAATTAATATTAAACTCATGACCTACGATATTATAAATCTCTTTTGTTAACTTACTAATCTCCCTCTCTATATCTTCCCTTAATACTCCTAGCTTCTCCCTATCTAGCCTAATACCTCTTTCTTCCATCTTTGAAAGAATTACAGATATTGGTAGCTCTATTTCTGTTAGTACAGTACTAAGATGGTTTTCTTTAACCTTAAGAAAACTTTCTATACTCTTTTTAGTATATTCGTTTAACTCTAAGTTATTAATTTTCTCCTTTTGAGCTAAATATGTGTCATCCAAAACATCTAGTATATTAGGTAAATCAGATGGAGAGAGTTTCTCATTGAGTATTTTAGTAGAGTACTCAAAAGCAAAATCTTTAATACTTACATTCCTTCTTTCTGAGTGTAAAAGGTGCTCTGCAAGGTGTATATCGTAATATCTAGATACCTTATCTATATGAATACTGTTTGAAAGGGTTACTAATTCTTCGAAATTATAAAATACAGTATCTTTATCTTTTATGTATTTAAATATATCTATTACTTCGCTAAGAATATCTTTTTGTTCATTCTTTTCATTAATACCTCTAATACACAAAAATTGGTTCTCTAAAGAAGATTCAGAACTATTTATATATGCAATTCTTAATTTATGACTACCTTTACACAATTCTTCTATCTCACTCTCTTTAGACCATATATATTCCTTCTCTTCTTTACCAAACATATCTAATTGAGATGTATTAGAAGATAATATCTCTTTACCAAAAATCTCATCCAACTTACCTATTAAAGACTTAAATGAGTACTTTTTAAATGTAGAATCTAATACTCTCCTATCTAAATTCTTCAATATACAGTCCGTAAGATGAATATCCATATCTACGTCCTTATTGATTGTAGCTAGTTGCCTACTAAATTCTGCCTGCTCTATTCCTTCTGCTATTAAAGTCTTAAATCTACCCTGTACTTCATTAATATTTTTATATATATCATTTAATGTTCCATATTTTTTAAGTAACTCAAGCGCAGTCTTATCTCCTACTCCCTTTATTCCAGGTATATTATCTGATGCATCTCCTACTAATGCTTTGTAGTCTACTACTTGCTCTGGAGAGTAACCGTATTTCCCTATGGTTTTCTCTCTATCATATACTACAATATTTTTAAAATTTCCATTAGGTAAACAAACAAATACATTGGAAGTAATCAACTGAAGTAAATCTCTATCACCACTTAATATATACATATCTATATTATCCCTACTCCACCTACCCTCAGATACATATTTAGAAGCGGTACCTAAGATATCATCCGCCTCAAATCCTTCTTTTTTAATTACTGGTATATTAAAGGCCTTAAGAACTTCTTCTACTAATGGAAACTGCTCTACTAAAGACATATCTATTGGTTTCCTAGTCGCTTTGTACTCAGTATACATCTCATGCCTAAAGGTAGGAGCACTGGTATCCATAGCACAAAACACATACTTTGGTCCGAATATCTTTAAGGCTTCTAGTAACATGACCGTAAAGCCGTATACAGCATTTACCTGTAAACCCTCTGCTGTTTGTAATGTGGATGGATATGCATGAAATGCCCTATGTATTATCGCATTCGCATCAATCGCTAGGAAAATCTCTTTATTAGAATTCTTTATCATACTCCCATATTTTACTAGAGAGAGTTAATAACTACAATCCATTAGACAAACAGAGAATCAAACTCATCTTTAGAAACTACCTCCTGCTCTAGAAGTAATTTTACTAACTTCTCCACATACTCTCTGTTTTCGGAAAGGACCTTTTTAGCATCTCTATATGCACTATCTATTAAATTCTTTACCTCTGAATCTATCATCTCTGCATATTTCTCACTATATTCCCTACCACCACCATATGAATATCCTAAATGTTTGGTCTCTTCCATATCTCCATATTTAACCATACCTAACTTATCGGACATACCATATTGAGTAATCATCTCCCTTGCAACAGCAGTAGCATGCTCTATATCAGCAGAAGCACCAGTAGTAATTCTACCTATGAATACCTCCTCAGAAGCTCTACCACCTACAGCAGATTTTAAATTAGCAAGCATCTCATCTTTGAACAAATGCTTCTTGTCATCCTCTGGGAGATATACTGTAACACCACCAGCCATACCCCTAGGAATTATTGATACCTGTTCTACAGGTGTAGCATACTTAGTAAACTTAGCCACTATTGCATGCCCTGCCTCATGATATGCAGTTACTTTCATATCCTCCTCTGTGGTAGCACCTTTTTTCTTTCTCCCTAACTTAACTTTAAGATATGCTTCTAGCAGGTCACTTTGATCTAATTTCTTTTTACCCTCTTTAACAGCCATGATAGCTGCCTCATTTAAAAGATTCTCTAAATCTGCACCAGAGTACCCTATTGTCTTTTTAGCAATTAAATCTAAATCTACCCCCTCTTCAAATTTCTTATTCTTAGCATGTACTTTGATAATTTCTCTCCTACCTTGGAAATCAGGCATAGGGACTACAACTGTCCTATCAAATCTCCCTGGTCTTAATATTGCAGGATCTAATACATCCGGCCTATTTGTAGCAGCCAATATTATTACATTCTCTCTACCTTCTAAACCATCCATTTCTACAAGTATCTGATTAAGAGTTTGCTCTCCAGCACCAGAGTGAAGTACGGTACCTCTCTTTTTAGCAACAGCATCTATTTCATCGATAAAGATGATACATGGAGCGGCCTTTCTTGCCTTGTTAAACAAATCTCTAACTCTAGAAGCTCCTGCACCTACCAACATCTCTTCAAATTCAGAACCAGAAGTATGGAAGAATGGGACACCTGCTTCTCCTGCTACAGCTCTAGCAAGTAAGGTTTTACCCGTACCTGGAGCACCAGCAAGTAGTACACCCTTTGGTATTCTAGCTCCAATATTTAAATATTTTTTAGGTTCTTTAAGAAAATCTACAATCTCTGTTAACTCATCCTTAACCTCATCTATACCAGCTACATCCTCAAATGTAACTCCTGTTTTTTTACCAAAAAGCAACCTCGCTTTACTCTGTCCAAAATCCATTATCTTACCACCTGATTGCTGCATATTCTTAATTAAGATATATACCAATACCAATCCTGCACCTAAAAATACAAATGATATTATATCTCCAAATGTAACACCTAATCTTGGTTTGTAGAAATCATTCTCTAATGTCTTTATATCTATTTGAGCATCTGCAAGCACACCATAGAAGTCTGTACCCTGTGGTATCAACGCATATTTCCTAATTACTGTATCTTGACCCTCTACTTCTGTTGCTTGAGAGATGAGTATCATATCATCCCTTAAGATTACTTCTTCATATTCACCCTCCGAGATGTAGACAACTAGCTCACTAAGAGGTATCTCTTCACCCTTCGAATTAAAATTTAGAAAAGAGTTAATACCTATTGTAAGAAGAAAGGACATTACCAAAAAGATTATTATGCTTGAGAAAGGTAATTTCTTTTTTCTCGGCCTTATTCTTATTATATTACTACTTACATTCTTCTCTTTACTATTCTTCTCCATATTAGTTCCTTTAGAAATGAAATTGGTAGTGGGAGGTGGGATCGAACCACCGACCTTGGGTTTATGAATCCCATGCTCTAACCAACTGAGCTATCCCACCGGATATTTGTAATTATATCAAAAATATTAAGTTCTGTACCCTTAATTAGCTTTTCCAGAATACTCACCTGTCTCTGTATTTATCTTAATCTTATCGCCCTTTTTTACAAAAAGAGGAACATGTAATCTATATCCTGTTTCTACTGTAACTAATTTAGTAGCTGAGTTAGCAGTATTACCCTTAACAGCCTCATCTGATTCTGTTACTTCTAATATTACAGATGGGCTTTCTTTAATGGTCAGAACTTTACCTTCATATACCAATATCAACATCTTATCTCCTTCTTTAAGAAAATTAAGATACTCTCCTACTACTTCCCTTGATATATTTATACTTTCATATGAGAGCATATCCATAAAGTAGACAGATGTCTCATCACTGTAGAGATACTGTACTTCCTTAGTCTCT
Source organism: uncultured Candidatus Saccharibacteria bacterium (assembly GCA_964430365.1). Taxonomy (GTDB): domain Bacteria; phylum Patescibacteriota; class Dojkabacteria; order SC72; family SC72; genus JAVEVH01. Next base: position 784 of record CAYSEU010000030.1, on the reverse strand, counting down.
GGATTAACATACTCTACCTTAGTACCTGATTTAACCGTTTTACTAAGTACCTGCCCATTATCCAATGCTTTAAGTTTCATAATAATTAGACCACCCTGCCTTCCTTGGGTCTTTAACATACGGTCTTGAAGAAAGAATATTCTATTCTCATCCCTAATATACATTCCTTTTACTGGTTGATCTGTCAATGGCATATATGTGTACTAAAAATATTTTAACAGCTGGAATTTTACCATACAAAGCTGTCAAATGAGAAGTGAAATGGTTGCGGGGGTTGGATTCGAACCAACGACCTTCAGGTTATGAGCCTGACGAGCTGCCACTGCTCTACCCCGCGATAGCGACAAGAGTGATTATACGCCAAAAGAGCTCTTATTTCAAATTCCCAAAATTAAGAAATCTACCCATTCCCCTATACTATTACCCTGCTCATATATACTTTCACTTGGAGGATTCACTATCTCCTCCACTTCCTCCTTAACTGTATCTAAAGCAGTCTGAGGTATTACAAATACTACTTCATCCTTACCTCCAAAATTTAACCTATCCCTTGCTTCTTTCTCTAAATATTTATCTGTAGACATCTCTTTAATCCCAATTGAAAGGGCTAAGTTCGTAACTCTTAAATCTTCTACCTCTTGCTCAGCTTGCTTTAATATTTCTAACTTTTGCACTGTCAACTTAACAGAGTTATACACTGAAAAGAGAAGTATACTTGAGATACCTATGGCAAAAATCTTAAAAAGCCAATGATTAGATATCCCAGAAAGTTCTAATCCGTTAT
>CAYSEU010000029.1:0-9122 GCA_964430365.1 uncultured Candidatus Saccharibacteria bacterium | reverse complement strand
TATTTTTGTTTTATCGATTCTCTCAGTTAGGGGGGAGTTTGTCTTTATATTGTCTAATTCAAGTTCTAAACCCATATTTATGTATTTAATATTTAAAGGTTATGATTATATCACTAAACTAATACTTTTAGGATATTTTTGCTATGATATTAGGATATGAACGGTATTACTTTGGAACAAACAAAGGAGAGGGTAAGAAATGCTAAGGCATTACTCTTTGACTTTGATGGTACATTGGTTAATTTAGATAAGTTGAATGTAGATTCTTTTGCTATTGTTTTTAAAGAAATGTTTAATCTTGAGTTTACTAGGCAAGATTTTATGAAATATATATCTGGTAGAGGTTCTAAGAATGGTCTAATAGATTATTTAGGAGTAAATGGTATTAAGGAGTTTTCTGCAGAAGAGATTAATACTATGTTTTATAAAAATAAAAAGAGATTGATAGAGGAGAGAATGGATGAAGAGATATATATAATGCCGGGTGTAGAAAAATTCTTAAAGCATTATGCTAATACAGGGAAGAAAACATTGGTAGTTACATCATCTAGAGAGGAGCATGTAGAGAGGATGTTAACTCATTTTAAGATTTTTAAATATTTTGAAAAGGTAATAGATAGGAGTATGGTAATTAGGGGGAAGCCAGATCCACAGGCATTTTTAGAAGGTATTAAGTATACTGGTTTTAATTCTAACGAGTGTATTGCATTTGAAGATTCTTTCTACGGTTTACAATCTGCTAAGGGTGCAGAGCTATTTACCATTGGTGTTTTAAATGATGGTTGGAATGATGATTTTGTATATCACTTGGCTGATTTTGTAATTAAGGATTATACAGAGCTAATTACTTCTTCTTAGCCATTTTCTTTTTACTTGCTTCTTTCTTTTCTACCTTTTTCTTAGTAACATTCTTCTCTTCTACAGGTATACTTTTAACTTCTAATGCTAATATGATTTTTTCTAATTTCTCAATTATTATATCCAATTTCTCACTCTGTATATTATTTCCACTTCCCTTACTTTCTCCATCATGAGAGTTACCTCTCTTTTCAAAACAGCTACTACAGTATATTGGTTTGTCTGAGCTAGGTTTAAATGGTACTAAACACTTATTACCACAATCATCACATATTGCAGAGTACATACCTTTACCACTTCTATCTCTGGAGTCTCTAAAATCTCTATCATCTCTTGAATTTCTTGAATCTCTCCTATCTCCTCTGTCTCTATCTCTACCACCACCCTGTTGTTCAAAGCAGCTACTACAGTATATTGGTTTATCTCCTGATGGTCTAAATGGTACTTTACATTCCCTACCACATGCATCACATACTGCAGAGTACATAGTAACTTGTTTTCTACTATCTCTATCAAATCTTCCCACATTATTTCTTAAAAAGTTTAAATGGCTATGCACTATATCTCTTTATGTAATAAATAACAAGGAAAGATATATTATGAGTACCTATTTAACATCTTGTACACCACTAAGTGTATCAACTATCTGTATATCAGAGGGTACCTGTTTCTTAAGTTTATTAAAATCTTTAATATCTCTTGTTAATATGTAATCACAATTTTGATCTAGAGCAGAGTAATATTGTAGTGTATCTTCAAAATCTAGATAGAAATTTTGTAAAGCAAGGTTTGTGATATTGGTAGAGAGATCTACTATATTAATATATTTGGATATATCCTTTATTTTCCTATACACAGCAGAATTAGGTTTAATTTTTAGAGAGTAAAAAGCTATGTGTATTGAGAGGGTTGATAGGAATATTTGTGAATGATGTAAGTAGGGAAGTATCTCTTTCAAAGAGAGTGTACTAGAATCTCTCTGAATTATTATATCAATGAAGATATTTGTATCTATGAATATCTTTTTCATTTGAGATATTTCTTCTCCAAAGCTTTTCTATACTCTTTCTCATAGTCAAAATTCTTCTTCTTTTCTTCGGACATTTTTACACACCCAAAGAGGGATTTTATGAATTTCTCGTAGTCTTGCTGTTTAATATCTTTTTTCTTTACTTCAATTTGGTAATCAGAAGGGATGAAGTAGGCTAAAGTCTTACCCCTATCTATCACCTCATATGCTTGCCCAGCATTAAGAGAATCTTTTAGTTGAGTAAGGCTGTGTCTAAATTTTCTGAGATTTATCTTTTTGTACTTCATATGTTAAACATTAGTTTAACATTGGTAAGTCTTAAGGTCAATGTCTTGTAATATGTAAAGAATTAATTAAAGGGATACCTGATATAATGGGGGGATATTTTAACAAAAGAAAAAATTATGGATGGTTTAGATATTGCTATTCCGGATTCTCAAACAGATACAAATCTAACAATACTTGAAGTAGGGGCTGTAACTACAACATCAACTATTCCTCCAGTATTAGAGTCTCCTCCTGTTCAAATTATCTCAGAGATGGAATATCCCATATTAGATAGATTACCTTCGAGAGATATTACGGTTGATGAGAAAGATTATACCGTTATCTATGAACAGACCTCATATCCGGATAGTAGGATTTTTGGTTTTAGAACAAAAGATGAAACAGTTAATCAGAGTAAGCTTTTTCAAATATTACCGTCATTGAATAGGGGAGGAAATAGAAGTTCTGAATTGTATAGGATTAATTTTAAAAATGAGGATACAGTAAAAAGTCTAATTAGAGAAGGTGAGAAGGTAGTAGAACATTCTAAGGAAATAAGGAGTAAATTAAAGAGTACTCCTGTATCTCTTAATGATTTAAAGAGAACTGTTAATATCTGGGGAGAACAGTATTTATTAGTATACCAACCACAAGAGACATCAGAATATATTGAGTCTGCATTTCAAAGTACTATTAAGAAACTAGAGAGAAGGATTAAACAAATGTAAGTGCGTATCCTTTCTTACCTGCTCTACCTGTTCTACCTATTCTATGTATATAGTCATCGTAATTTTCAGGTATATCGTAATTAATTACATGTGTAATATTATTAATATCCAATCCCCTAGATGCTACATCTGTAGCTATTAGGATATTAAGGTAATCTTTCTTAAAAGCCTCTATTATTCTTGTTCTTTGTGTTTGTCTTTTATCACCGTGTAGTGCATTTACCTTAATACCTTTATCTAATAGTTTGTGAGAGAGGTTATCTGCTTCTCTTTTAGTTCGTGTAAATATTAATACTTTTTTAAATTCATCTTTATTTACATATTCACAGAGTACATTAAACTTGTTCTCTCCATTCTTTAATCTAATTACATCCTGATCTACATTCTTACCTGGCTCCTGTTTCTCTACTTCTATTCTTATTGGTTTTTTAAGTAAGCTATTAGCTATATTCTCACTTTTCTTATTCATAGTGGCAGAGAAAAACAGAGATTGTTTATTATCACTTAACTGGGAAGTTAAAAAGCGTATATCATCTATGAAACCCATATCAAGCATCCTATCCACTTCGTCTAAAACGACATTATTTATTTTTAATAGGTTGATGGCTTTTCTTTCTGTTAAATCCTTCAATCTTCCCGGTGTAGCGATAACAAACTCTGGATCTCTTCTCAATATCCCAATTTGTGTTCTCATACTGTTACCACCCATAATCAGTACTGAGCGCAGTCCTGTATTTCTAGCTAACTGTACGAACTCATCTTGTATTTGCATAGCTAATTCTCTAGTAGGCACTATTATTAAGAACCTCTGCTTCCTATCCAATACCCCTTTGTTAATCATTGGTATTAAGAATGCTGCTGTTTTACCAGAGCCTGTACTAGCCATTCCTAATATATCTCTACCGTTTAATATATGAGGTATAGCTTCATACTGTATTTTAGTAGGGCTAGTATATTTCTTGTATTCAATATTTCTTTTTAATTCCTTACTTAAATCAAACTCTAAAAGAGAATGATCTAATACATATATACTTGGTAAATCTTCATATACAGCCTTTGCTATTAATTGACTTACATTAATACTACTTCCTCTTCTATTGTATCCACCACCTCTTCTATTACTTCTGTATGAGGAGCTACTGTATGATGGTCTTCTTTTGCCGTAACGGGTGTTACGTGCGTATTTATATCTGGAATTATTTTCCATGATTAGGTACTTTTTTAATTTTATTTTCAGTTTTAATAGAGGTAACCGAAAATAAAAAATGTTTAACCTAATATGGATATGAGGCGATTATTTCGTTTAAATCTAATCAAACAGGTATGAGTATATCATAGATATGTAAAAGTACCTAATATTATTAAAAAAGAATGAAGTGTATAATTGGGTATGTTAAATAATATGGTATTAGGTACATCTTTTTCTCCTGAGTATGCTAAATATATAGGGAGTGATACCCCTATTGATTTGTTAAAGATAATAGATAAGGATTTGGGTATAGATTATATTAGATTAGGTTTAAGATGGAATGTAGTACAGAAGGATAAAGAGATATGTTTAGATTACTATGATAAATATCTAAAATATCTTTTTAAAAATAACTGTAAAGTATGTTTAAATGTAGGCCCTATTAAAGTCTTTAGATGGCCAGAGAATCATATTCCAAAAGATATTGAGGTAAAGGGGAGTATAGTTACTCCTAATTCCGATATAGCTAAATACTCATATGAATACTTAGATAAGCTATTAACTCTTCTTAAGCAGAAGTATGGTAATAGGTTGGATGATGTAATGTTTCAATTAGAGAATGAAGCTTTCTTTAAATTCGGGAGATTGAGAATTACAATGTCTAAGGGATATCTCTTAGGTTTAACAGAGATACTTAAAAGTCATTTCCCTAATAACAGGGTAATGTTTAATAGTGCGGGAAGAAAAAATCTAAAGAGTGTAGTAGAGCTTTTTAAAGATATTTCTGAGAAAGAGATATATACTCCACAATCTCTTGTATTAGGGTTTAACTACTATTTTAAACTTCCTAATATACCAACAAAAGATCCTCTTACTTCTTTCTCTCTTTTATCAATGAGTATTAAGAAATTACATAGGTATCAAAAAGAGATGGGTTTTGGTTTAGAGATATCTGAGGGACAGTTTGAGCCTTGGGGTAAACAGAAAACACCAGGTAACTCATACTCTGATTATGAATATCTATTAGAGAAATGTAATGAGTATTTTCCTTCTGAATATCCATACAAATTTCTTAGATTATGGGGAACAGAGGAGTTAGCTTTAAGGATTTTTAATGATACTTTAGAAGATGAACATAAGAGGATAATTGCATCTATATTGGAGAAATAATTCAATACTTTTTAATCTTTGGTGAGTACAATATCTCTTTATGATTAAAACTCATAAAGGGGTAAACTATGCATTCATAGATGGACAAAATCTCTTGATGGGGGTTCGAAGTCAAGGATGGGAAATTGATTTAAAGAAATTTAAGGTGTTTTTAAAAGACAAATATAGAGTAAAGCGAATATTTATATTTTTAGGATATTTGAGAGAGAATCAGAGCTTTTACAATTTCTTAGGAAGTGTTGGTTATGAATTGGTTTTCAAACCCACAGTTAGATATAGAAAGGATGGAAGGAACAGGGTAAAAGGGAATGTAGATATTGAGTTAGCAATAAAGGTGTTGCTAGAGTATGAGAAATTTTGTAAAGCAGTAATTGTTAGTGGAGATGGAGATTTCTATACCCTTATAAAGCATCTAGAAACTAATAGTAAGCTATTGAGGATACTAACTCCTAACAAAAGATATTCTTCATTATTAAAAGAGTACAATATGTATATTACAGATATAAATTTGCTAAGGGAGAAATTAAGAAAAGAAGGGGAGGCATTTTCGCGAGACAAAACTCTTTGATAGTCCTCCCATCGTTATTAAGAGATTATAGAATATAGGATTAGTGAAGTAAATATATTTAATCTTTATCTTCTAGTACCACCCCATTCAGTTACTACGAAACCTTTTCTAGGAGTATTTTTAATATCTTGAGTGTCTATTGGAGTATAGGTATCTAATCTTTCATAGATCATAAAGATTCTTAACTCTGTATTAGGAGTAGGGGTTATTAATAGCTTAGCAATACTATCTACCTCTTCATTCTGTAAGAAAGATATTCTAAAGTAAGGAGTATATTCACTGTTCATAGTAGGTACCCAATACTCTTTAAAATCATCTATCTCTTTTTGAATAAAGCCTGCTTTACCTAATGTAAGATCAAAGAATGTATCTAAACTATTAGGACTTACTACAAAGCCATCTGTTTTTTGAGGCAGTGATTCACTTTTAGATTCCCACCATAGATATTCATATGTATCTCCCTTAGAGTCTGTTAATACACCATTACTATTTGCAGTAACATTCCATATATCATCATATTTAGGATATGTGAAAGTAAGGTAACCTGTTGTAGGTAGTACCTTTACAGAGACCTCTGTTTGTTGTTGTGGGTATAGATATACGATTGGTTTAGCACAGCCTCCTATTAGTACAAATGTAGTATTGTAGAATTCAATCATTACTCCTCTAGAATCTTCCCAGAAGAGTATTGGATGCTCTGCTACAAACTCTTCATAGGTGAGTACTTTCTCACCTTTCTCCTCTTCATAGTAATCTGCCATTGGTAAGTAATCTTGGTCATAAATTTTCTTAATATCTGTATGATTTATATCTTTGTACTCATATATTGGTTCCTCTGTTCCATCCCTATACCCTGTAATCCTAAGATCTTCCTTTGATACGTCAGATGTCCTTAATCCTGGATCTAAACTACATCCGTCATATCCAAAGTCAAAACTATATTTATTATCTATATTACCCTCCCAAGTAATTGGAAATGCTTCATCATATTCTAAAGATGCTGAGATAGAAGGTTGATAGTTTAATCTTACTAAGAAGAGCTCATTGTTTATAATGTAAAATTTATTTGGATCCTCTGTATCTACATATATTATGGAATCTTGGATTGAATCAAATGGTTCTATCTTAATCTCAGGAGCTTCCTCTACTGTCTTGTTAATTGAATATCTAGGAATAAAGTAAAATTCATCATCTGTTTTAAATACTTTGTTCATTTCTGTACCTTGTGGGTTTACACTATTTTCTAGTGTAGGTTTGTATTTAATATTGTATTCTAAATCTTTGTTAACAAAGCTCTCAAATTCGTAATCGAAGAGATATATTTCTGTATAGGTACTATTTGTTAGTAGTCTGGCAATATCTGTAAACATCTCCCCAGTAAATTCATTTTCTATTTCTTTTGTAACAACTAAATATTTAAAACCTTCTAAACTGGTAACAGAGGAATCTGATACTATACCTGCCTCCCTTATTATACAATCGGAACATATCTTAGAAATATTTATAGGGGTTTTATACTCTGTATAGAAATCAACTGCTACATCTATAGCTTCTCCTTGTACTTCTTCTTCGTCATCTTCACAAAGGTTTGCTTCTCTAAGACCTTCTACTTCAGTAAGTAATTGATTCTTCTTTTCTTCTAATACATTAGATTCTTCATTTGAGGAAGTGAAATCACTCCTAAGAGAAAGGTCTGTCATTAAAAGGAATAGCATTATTAATATATTTATTCCTATTAAAATTCCTAAGATTAAGAATATCTTCTTATCACTTATTTGAAATTTCTTCTTTTCTTTTTTAATTTCTGTAGTTATTTGATCCATCTATATTCTTTCTAAGTAATATGTACTATCTATTGGAATTCTTAGGTTATTAATAATGGGGTCTATTAGATAAAGAGAGCTATTAATATCTTTAATTATGTATAGATATGGAGTACTCCTATTACTTACATATTCTAGGTATGTATTAGGGTCTTCAATCATCTCTATCCTATACACTCTCATCTGTTGTGTATTTGTTAAATTGGTACTTTGATACTCTTTAAATGTACCTACTTCATATATTTGTGTGTATGAGGGATATATATTTAAGACTGTTTCTATTGGTATTTTACCAGTGTAATACTCTATCTCTATCTTTACTGTTTGGGAGTCTTCATCTGGCAATACTTTCATATTCTCACAGTATCTTGTTAAGAACTGTTTCTCTCTTTCTAATTCCCATATTTCTAACTTTAAACCATCCTCTACAGTAGTATCTGTATCAACAGAGTCTACTTTGCTATATAGGACACTTCCTACTCCAGTTATATTTAAAAATACGAGAGATATTAATACAAAGATGAGGGATATTAATGCAATTACGCGAAAGATTCTTTTTCTTGTTTCTCCCATTCCTCCATATTATATTCCTTCCTTATTTTTAGCAATATTAAAGGGGTAACCCATAGTTGAGATATTTTTAAATATTAAATATGATATTGGTATGGAATATACTCTTGGAAGAAGTAAGGATGGTGTGGAGATAAAGAAGTTTGAGGTAGAGTTTAATGTTAAACATTTCTATGAATTAAGTAAAAAAGATGAAGAGAAGATATACAGAATAGTGAGGATAATAGATAGTTTAGGTAGTGATGAAGTAGATGAGACTTCTGATAAGGATTATAGATTTCAAACAGATCAAGATGATGGTAAAGATATGTTAAAGGGGGTAGTAGAGGATGGGAATGTTAAAGGGGATATCGGGGATGATATTGATTTAAAGAGTGTATATAAGACAGAGAGGGTTTAATTAGGAGACCCTCTTAAATATTTAAACCCGAAAAACATACAACAATAAAGTAATGATACAAATTACATCTAAAGCTACTATTAATGAAGATCTTCTTGATTATACTGAAAGGAGAGGACACCTCTCTGTGGGAAGGCAGGATCTTTACAGACAGCAGGCAAGGATACTTGAAAAGAGTTGTGCATTGTTTGGATGTAAATGCTCTGTGCCACGAGCAATTGTTTCTCCATATTTCTTACTTTTTGGTGTTGCAGTAAAGGAAGGAATTTCTGTAAATGGGGTTGTAAAGCATAGGAACGATTTAAAAAGAATATTTTATAGTAGGTATGTAAGATTTCAAATACCAATACCTGGGACTCAATATCTTGGGATTGAATTTCCTAATCTTTTTACAAATGATATTCATTTAAAAAAGGATATGTTAAAACTTCTTAATTCAGATTTTCTCTTTATGAAAATATATCTTCATATTGTTGAGAATCAAGTAATAAATAGGATATTGATATGTGAAGTGTTAGG
>CAYSEU010000028.1:0-9394 GCA_964430365.1 uncultured Candidatus Saccharibacteria bacterium | reverse complement strand
CCCCTTTATGTAAAAATCAATTAATAAATTGCTAAAAAATTATGTATGAAGATAAAAAATATACACGCTATCGAAATACTGGACTCTAGAGGAGTACCTACAATATCTACAGAGGTAGAACTTTACAGTGAAGACAAAGCAAGAGGAGATGTACCATCAGGTGCCTCTACTGGAGAAAATGAGGTATTAGAACTAAGAGATGGAGATAAGGGGAGATATAAGGGTAAGGGAGTATTAAAAGCAATTGAGAATGTAAATACAGTAATTAAAGGAGCAGTAATAGATAAAGAGTTTGAAAGTCAGAAACAGTTTGATGATTTCTTAATACAGCTAGATGGAACCACAAATAAATCTAAATTAGGAGGGAATGCAATACTCTCCTGTTCCATGGCATTTTGTAGAGCATGCTCACAAAGAGTTGGATTACAGCTATATCAGTATCTAGGAATGATATATTGGGATGAGAAATATTCAGAAGACAAGTTTAAATTACCTAGACCTCAGATACTACTAATGGAGGGAGGAAAACATGGTAATTGGTCTACCGATATACAGGAGTATATGGTAATACCTAAAGAAGATACTTTCTTTAACTTTAGAGAAACATTAAGAGCAAGTAGTGAAATATTCCATACAATACATGACATATTAGACAGTAAGGGGTACTCTGTAGGAGTTGGATATGAGGGTGCTTACTCTCCACTACAGATACAATCTAATAAAGAAGCTTTAGATATCTTAGTAGAGGGTATTAAGATAGCGGGATATGATGGTAAGTTTGAAATAGCATTAGATGTAGCATCCTCAGAATTTTTCAACAAAGAAAGTCGTAAGTATGAATTAAAAAGAGAGAATAAAATACTAAGTGCACAAGAGTGGCTTTCTCTTCAAACAGAGTGGTACTCACAATACCCTATGCATTCTATAGAAGACCCAATGGATCAGAATGGTTGGGAAGATTGGAATATATTTACACAACAACTAGGTAGTAAATATCAAGTAGTTGGAGATGACCTATTAGTAACTAATACAAAGTTAATACAAAAAGGAATACTACAGAAAAGCATGAATGCTGTATTAATAAAATTAAATCAAATTGGAAGTGTATCAGAGACTTTAGATGCGATCAGAATGACTGTAGAGAACGGTATGAATGCTGTAATATCACATAGAAGTGGAGAAACAAATGATTCCTTTATCGCGGACTTAGTAGTTGGTACACCTGCTCAACAGTCTAAATTTGGAGGTCCAGATAGAGGAGAGAGATTAGCAAAATACAATAGATTACTAGAAATAGAGGAAATACTCAAATAAAGGGGGTTTTTGAGATCAAGTAATTTTATCCTTTCCGGACAGGATATTAGTCTAAATTACTTGATCCGGTAACTACCAGAAAACTCAACGAAGACCAACAGCTCCTTGCACTATTGTTTCTATGTCCTCTCCTTTTCCAGCGTTACCTAGCCAGTTTAGTCATTGATAGTCGGCCTATCCCATATCAATGCTCTAAGGGTCAATTATATTCTACGTCCAATTCAGGCACAAACCTCAATCCCCGTATACAGACAACAATTAATTTGACCCCTACAGATCAGCCAGTTTGGGTTTGACTAATAACCCAGTACACCATTGTATGAGCGAGCTACAGTTAGCTTTTTCATATTTGGATAATATAAAATTTTTTTTAAGAAATCAATACTAATACAACAGATTCTTTTAATAATTAAAAATAAACTTTTGTTGACAATATATAAGCTGAATAGAATAATAGTAATAGAATTTAAATATATATTACCTTAAATACTTAAACCCATGGGGAAGAGACTTATTCCAATGGGGTAAAAATTAAAAAACAACTTTCAATTTAATAGGAAGGAAAGGGAATATATTGAAGTGTACATACTTCTTAGTTTTAACAACTAATGTATTCTCTCTCCAACCCACCAATATATTTACAATGATAACCTAGGATCCCTATCCACACTCACTATCTCTTCTTTTTTGGTTAGATATTTCTTCTGTAATATATTCATATATGCACTAACCCCTATCATACCTGCATTATCACTCCTATACTCTATCTCTGGATAGTAGTAATTAAGATCATATGACCTTACTAATGTTCCTACCCTTCTTAATATCTCTTCACTATTAAATACCCCTCCTCCTACAAATACAGTTTTAATTTCAGGATTTTTCTCAATTGCTGATTTAAGTTTAATAACTACAGAATCAGATATAGCATCTACAAACCCTCTACAAAAATCATATATCCACTCTCTTTCAGGTATCCCCTTCTCTCTTAACTCTTTTGATTTGTATAGTGCTGCTGTCTTTAAACCAGAGTAACTAAAGTTTAAATCCTTAGAATTTTTCATAGGAGTAGTAAATGTAATTACCCCTACCTTACCCCTTTTTGCAAATTCTGAAACAACAGGACCACCAGGATACCCTAAATTAAGTAATCTCCCCACCTTATCAAAGGCTTCTCCTGCTGCATCATCTAATGTTTGTCCTAATTTTTTGTATTTACCAACCTCTTTTACATATACAATCTCTGTATGCTTACCAGACATTAGCAAACCTAATGCAGGAAATGAATCTATCAACTGTTCATCACTTACTAATCCATTACCTTTAGAATTAAGAAGTAAGGAGGAGAAAAGATGTCCTTCCATATGGTCAATAGGAACTAATGGTTTGTTATACCTAAGAGCTAATTCCTTTGCATATTTAATACCTACTTCTAAGTCAATAGCGAGTCCTGGACCAATGGTAACTGCAATGTAATCAACATTGTTAATCATCCCTGGGTTATCTCCCAGTGCCCTGTTATACACTTCCTCTATATTTTGTTCATGTAACCTCTTTGCTAAATCAGGAACTACTCCACCAAACTCTGAGTGTAACTCTGTTTGAGATGAAAGTTCAGATGATATTACCTCTCTACCTCTAAGTAGTGCTACAGATGTATCATCACAACTAGTATCTATTGCTAGTATTAATGGTTTCTGTTTTAGTAATTCTTTAGTTAGTACCATATATTGTAATTTTCCTCTCCTCTAATGATAGATATTCAAATGTAACTTTGTACATAGGGATATTCCTTTTAGATGTAATACCATCTATCTCTTGATAGAACTTATCTGCCCACTCAATTACTACTACCCTACCCTCATCTAAATGTTGGATAAGGCCAGACCTTTTTAAATCATCTTCATCTGTTAATCTCCATGTATCCATATGAGCTAGGGTATAACCATCATATGAATATTCATTGATAATGGTATATGTGGGAGAATTTACCATATCCTTACTACCAAACTCCTTCCCAATACCTTTAGTAAATTGTGTTTTACCTGCTCCTAATTCTCCACTTAGGGCAACGACTACACTACCTTCCATACCTTTTAGATACTCTTTAGTAAACCACTGTCCTAATTTAGATGTTTCCTCGGGTGTTTTAGTTATCTTTTCTTCAAGTAGAGTACTTTTTAATATTGCATCCTCAAATTTAATCTTTCCTTCCCTAAGTATTGTTAATGTATTTAATGTTGTATCTAATATTGTAGAAGGGGTATTTTTAGGTAAAGGACCATCATCAATATACATATCTATTAATGTAGAACTCTTCTTAGGTAAGTCCTTTATTAATTGATCTATACTGTATGGATGTGGTTTGTATGATACATTTGCAGATGTTGCTGTAATGGGTCTTCCAAATTCCTTTATTAATTTCAATGTAAATTTGTAATCAGGTATTCTCACACCAGTAGAACCCTGTTTAGAGACTACTGGAGGCTCAAGGATACCCTTACTCTTAGAAATTACTGTAATTGGTCCTGGTAAGTAATTCTTGTATATATTTAATGCCATTTCATTTAGTTCTACATACCTTTTTGCCATATCTATATCACTTACTGCTATTGATATTGGTTTAGAGCCTCTAAATGTTTTGTATGAGAGCAACTTACTTAAAGCTTTACTATTAGTAGCATCTACAGCTATTCCATAGCATGTTTCTGTAGGATACACTACAAGCCCTCCCTCATTAAGTACTTTAATACACTCTTTTATTACTTCATCTATATTATTATTAGCCAATCTAACTCTTTTCATGATACAATTATACCTTAAATATGAAATTGTTTCATATTAACAACATAATTTAAGTACATATTTAATATGGAAGTACATGTAACAGACAAAGATTTTCAAACAGAGGTACTAGATCACAAAGGATTAGTATTAGTAGACTTCTGGGCACCATGGTGTGCACCTTGTAGGATGGTAGGACCAATAATAGAGGAGGTAGCAGAAGAGATGAAGGACAAAGTTAAGGTATGTAAGATGAATGTAGATGAGAATATGGAATTTCCTCAAAAATATGGCATTATGAGTATTCCCACCATTATGCTTTTTAAAGATGGTGAAATTGCTGAAACTATGATTGGTTTACTACCAAAAGACACCTTTATACAGGTTATTAAGAAGCATTCTTAATTTTCTTTTTCGGAAAAAACTACAGTATTCTTACCAGAGTCTTTCGCTTTGTAGGTCATTTTATCTGCCTTAGCTACTTGCTCTTCCCACTTTCTATGTAGTGATACATTTGTAATACCCTCTTTAAATATATCTCCTACTTTTACAGTATGGACTCCAATAGAGATGGTAGTCATATATGAAGATTTCTTCTCATTAATACTTTTTACTAATCTTTTTGCTAAACCGTATGCACTACTTTGATTACCAGAGAGTTCTTCTACAACTACTACAAACTCATCACCTCCATATCTAACAGCTATATCTCTTTCTCTAATATTTTTGGATATGAGAGTAGATATCTGACTAATAGCTTTATCACCCTGTTTATGTCCCTTACTATTATTAATATCTCTTAATCCATCCATATCTATGAAGAGTATTCCAATCTTTCTATCTGGGTCACCACAGTTTAATATCCTTTTTACTCTCCCCCAATATCCATACCTATTTAATAGTCCTGTTAATTGATCTAATTCTACTCTCTCAGAGAGTGCTTTTAACTTACTCTCATATCTTAATTCTTTTTCTCTTTGAGACTCTGTAGATACAATATATGCGTATGTTTTACCTTTAATATCCTTAATACTAAGGTTTACAAATTTCTTAGATTTACTGTGTTTAGATGAGAGTTTTAGATATCTACTCTCTTCCCCTATTCCCCTTTGAAATACTCCCTCTACCATATCCCTATCTTCTAAAGAGAATATATTTCTTAGGTATATATTCTTTTTTAATTTAAACTTGGGTAACGAATTTATTAATATCTCCTTAACCTGTCCTTCTTCATCTAATCTTACTAAGAGTGTTTCAGAAAATGATGTAAATATATCTATTAATTCGGTATTACTCATATACAAAATATTAGCATAAAATTGATATTTATAGATAGCTTTGATATACTACTTCTAGTAATTTTGGGGTGGTAGCTCAACTGGTTAGAGCTTTGCACTGTCACTGCAAAGGTTGCGGGTTCGAGTCCCGTCCACCCCGCCATTTTCAACATGTTCCAACAAGACCCGTACACTATGTTTTAAAACCCTTATGGGGATTGAGTTATTTTGACCTTAAAAAGTGAAGACCTCAAAAGTAAAGCCTGGTGGATGAAAAGAGTCAAAAAAGAGATGTTTTTAAGAGTTCTCGGTTCGAAGGCAGAATGCTTATGTATTACAATTAATACTTCTCTGATATAATTTTGTTGTATGAATGAAGAAAACAAATTAAAACTCCAAGACTTTGAGCAGAACCCTAAGCAATATACTTGGGAACTTCAAACACAATCAGGAGAAAAGATTACTCTCCGTCCATTACTTCATTCTGATATTGAAGGACTAACTTCTTTCTTAGAGATTCTTTCAACTGAAACACGGAGATTAAGTACTTTTGATAGCTATGATAAGGTAACTGCAATAGAGCTATGTAATGCTATAAGTAAGTATGATAAATTACGATTTGTTTTAGAATCTCAAAGCAAAGAAATAGTTGGACTAATAGAGTTCACTCTAGATATACCTCAAAATGTTATAGATAAATATATAACTTATGGTCTTACACTAAATACAGAATATACGTGTAGATTTGGCCCTACTCTTGCAGATAAATATCAAAGTCAAGGATTAGGAACTTTACTATTTTCTTATGTAGTTAAAATAGCAAAGCTACTGGTTAAGAAACACATAATACTTTATGGTGGAGTATTTGCAAACAATATACGTGCCATTAAATATTATGAGAAACACGGATTTAAAATTGCAGGGAAGTATATTAACGATGATGGAGTTGAAAGTCTTGATATGATTTTGAGTATCTAAGTTTGAAAGACACTCTTAATTTCATATCTATATTTCTCTACCCATTTTATTTCATCTTCAATCACTTTAATTCTATCCTCTGAAAATTTCTGAATTTCAGAATCCTTTCCCGAAGTTGCCATATTCCTTCGTATTTCTAAAACACGTTGCTGTTCAACAATAATAGCATTAACAAATGACTTTCCATCGTTGAATCCATATGCATCACACATCAACTTAATTCGCTTAGTTTGAGTTTGAATACCAATATCTGGATTCCCTAATTCAAGGAATGTCCATAGGGCATATGCTATATCTTCAACCCTAGATCCAGGTTCAACTCCATCAAAATCAATAAAGGCTATTGGAATATTATTTTGAAGGACAGTATTCCATGGAGCAATATCCCTATGACACACTACCTCTTGCCCATTACATAACTCACTTCCTGAAGTTGAATCATGGAAATACCTAAGCATTTTCATAACTATCATTAATTGAGAATCTGTCCATTCAATATCTCTTCCCATTTCACCATCTATGTAGGATAGTATCTCTCGACCCTTTTCATCTATTCCTAAATATCTCGGAGAGTATTGATAATTCTTTTCCTCTAATAAAACAAGTGTTTTGTGAACATAGTCCGAATTAGGACCAATAGGACGACGAACAGTATCCCCTATTCTAATAACATCGGTATTTTGTCCTCCACTTAGTTTTTGCTCTTCATTCGTATCCATGCCCCTATTGTATCAGTTATGAGACACTATATCTCCCTTTTTATACTGTCTCTTTTGTCTCGTTCTCATTTTACATAGGGTCCAGACGTGTATGTCCCGCCATATTTAACTATTACGAAGTAAATGTAACTTACCTAAATAATAGTACTATGAAGGAAATACCAAAAACAGCAATAAAGGCTTATGAAGCTTGGATTACAAATTTCCCAGCAGATTATCATCCCTTCGATAGACAAAGATTCTATATATTTCTCCACATCTTCTTCCTTCGAAGCAAAAAACAACGTTCACGACAATGGTTCATTGATAATTTAAAAGAAGATACGAACTTAAATGATAAAGACATTGAAAGACTCGCAGACGAATATGAACTCATCCAGGATTTTATGCTCCAAAAGAATACCGCTTTAGGAGTTATAAGGTTGGAAAGAGAGGAAAAAATATTAAGAAAATAACCTTTTTGTTATTCTTTAAGTGTCTTCCACTAATACTTTTATAATAGTTATCTCATCCGTGCTATATTATACATATAACCTGATCCATATTCACAATGTTGGTAGAGATTGAAAAAGAAAAGAGAGAAGTAATATCTCAACCGTATGAATATTTTGATGCGCAGGTATCTTTTGCTAAAAAGATTTCAGAAATAACGGGAGAAAGATTAGAAGATTGCATGTTTGAATACACGGATCTTTACAATTCCCTAACTAACAAACCATATGGTGAAGAGGAAGAAAAAGGGAACTATCTACCACTTTGGAAAACATATATGGCAGAAATACAAGGGCTTATAGACTCAACAGATATCTCAGATATAACCTACAAATTATTTCTAGAACAAGAACGTAGTAAGGTAGAGATCTGTGAAGATAATAACGAAGAGCCAAATACATTCGGATGTTTTAAGATAGATTATGGGGATTACAATAAACAGAGAGAACAAATTAGATTGCACTTTTCGCCCAAAAGATTAGATTTACTAAAAGGTGACAATGAGGAGAAACATGGAGATCTCTCTACTAGGTATTTTAGTCAGAGAAAAGAGGAGTTCAGAAGTATGATTAGATATATACATGATAATCCTAATCTTTTTGAAGGTGCTAAGTATTTAAAAAGTTCTACATGGTTACAAAATATTCCTAACTATCAAAATCTGTTTCCTAAAAAATATTCACTAGATGAGAATAGAGTTAAGAAAGAGAAAAACTTCTTAGGATTATGGGGACAGTTTGTAAAATGGAATCTAACATCTAACACAGAGGTTTATACCAGTTTTAAAGAGAATTTAGAGAAAGCAAGTACTTTAAAAGAGGCTATAAATGCTTTCCCATATCCCGTGTATGAGATACAAGTCCCACTAGAAGAATTGTTTGAAATGTATGAGGTGGGATAAGACACTTCCTCTATTTTTATACTATCTCCTCTGTTTAATCTTCTATTCCAGACGTGTATGTTCCGCCATTTTCAATATGTTCAACAAGACCTGTCCACTATGCTTTAAAACCCTTATGGGGATTGAGCTATTATGACCTTAAAAAGAGAAGTTCTCAAAAGTAAAGCCTAGTGGACGAAAAAGTTTAAAAAAGAGTAGTTTTTAAGAGCTCTTGGTTCGAAGGTAGAATGCTTATGTGGTACAATCTGCTATGTCAGTAAAAATAACATACTTTGTACATGGTACAACTACAGACAATGAAAAACATATATCCTCCGGATGGAAAGATGTAGATATTTCTGAATTAGGTATCAAACAATCAAAAGAATTACCTCTTCAAAACACAAATCACTTTGATGCCGTTTTCTGCTCTGATCTAATTAGAGCAATACATTCTGCAGAATTATCTTTCAAGGATAAGCACCCTATTATCATTGATGAAAGATTAAGAGAGTGTAATTATGGAGACTACAATGGAAAACCTTCTGAAATAGTAGAGCCTCTTCAAGAAAAAAATATTACTAAACCATTTCCTAATGGAGAATCATATGAAAATGTAAAACAAAGAATAGAACTATTTTTAGATGATATTAAGAAAGAATACGATGGTAAACATATTGCTATGGTAGCACATAAAGCACCTCAACTAGCTTTAGATGTACTATTAAAGGGTATATCTTGGGAAGAAGCATTTGATAATGATTGGAGAAAAGTAGGTAAATGGCAACCTGGATGGGAGTATGTTTTAGAATAAGACAATCATACACCTTTTTTATACTGTCTTTTTTGTCTCATTATCATTTTACTTAGAGTCCAGACGTGTATGTCCCGCCAATTTCAACATGTTAGAACAGAATCTCCTTTCACTTATTCTTCAATAATAAACATGT